>JAEUQD010000827.1 GCA_016789925.1 Bryobacterales bacterium
TGCCTGGTACTCTTTGTCCGCCTCCGGCGACAGGCCGGCGGCGTCTACGGCCGCGACCTCGTGTCGAGTACGGCGAGGATCCTTTTAGCGACCCTGGCAATGAGCGCCGTCGTCTGGGGCGGAGACAGACTGGTGGAACACTGGCTGGGCAACTCGAAGCTGGGTTCGGTGGTGAGCCTGGCCAGTTGCATCCCGCTGGGAGCCTACGTTTTCTATGGCGTAGCCAAGGCTTTGGGCGTCGCGGAGCTCGAGATGGCGGCGGCCGGATTCTCCGGTCCGTTTCGCCGGCTGAGGCGGATGCTCCCCTTCTGATGCTATTGTGAAAGACGTGCTACGCGATCTGGAATTGATCGTGCGGCTCCAGGGCCTGGATCTGAGGGCCGCGGAGCTGCGCAAAGAGATCGCCGCCCTCCCCAAGGAAGTCGCTCTCATCGAGAAGGCGCTGGATGCCCACCAGCGCAAGCTCAACGGCGACCGGGCGGTGCTGGCGAGTAACCAAAAAGAACGGCGGCAGTTGGACGGAGATGTTCAGGTTCACCAGCAGAAGATCTCGAAACTGCGGGATCAGATGTCGGGCGCCAAGACGAACGAGCAGTTCCGGGCGTTTCAAAACGAAATCAACTTCGTCGAGCAGCAGATCAAAAAGTGTGAAGACCGCTCCATCGAGTTGATGCTGGAAAGCGAAGCGCTCGACCAGAACGCCAAACTTTCCGAAGCCGCGCTCAAGCAACAGCGGGAAAAGGTTGAGCACCGCAAAGCGGAGGCCCGCGAGCGAACCCTGGCCGACCAAAAGCAATTGGCTGAACTGCTGGCCGAGCGCAAACTGATCTGCACCGAGATTTCCGCCGCCGCGCTCGGCACCTACGAGCGCGTCGCCAGGAAGAGCCCGAACGCGGTCTCCGAGGCTTCCAACGGCCGGTGCACCGTCTGTCGCCTCGAGATCCGGCCGCAGTTGTATCAGGACGTCAAAAAATGCGAGCGCATCATTCAATGCGAGAATTGCCGCCGCATCCTCCACTACAACCCGCCGGTGGCCTTTGACCAAGCTGGCAGTGGCCCGCCGGCTCTGGGTGGAAGCGGCACCCGGGTAGACATGACCTAACGGTCTGTTTGTAGCAATTCCGCCGCCATTTCGTTGTGATACCATCCTTACTTCGTATTCGTGAATAGTTGGTTTCCGCCCCGTTACCGCGGAAGCGGAGGCCTTGAACAAGGGAGCCACCAAGTTGAAACTTTACGACGGTAACGATATTCGGAATATCGCACTGATTGGCCATTTGAACAGCGGCAAGACCTCGCTGGCGTCGGCCCTGGCGTACACCGCCGGAGTGACCAGCCGGTTGACCCGAGTCGATGAAGGCAATACCCTCACGGATTTTGACGAAGAGGAAGTTTCCCGGAAAATCACCATCACCAGCGGAGTTGCGGCCCTGGAATGGAAGAAGACCAAGATCAATCTCATCGACACACCGGGCTTCAACATTTTTACCGGTGAAGTCCAGCAGGCGCTCGTCGCCGCCGAAGCCGCGCTCGTTGTCGTCGACGGCGTCGCCGGCGTCGAGGTCCAAACGGAAAAGACCTGGTCCATTGCCGAGCACTACGGGCTGGCCCGCGCCTTCCTCATCAATAAGCTCGATCGCGAACGGGCCGACTTTGAGCGGACCCTCGAATCCATCCACGCGATTTTCGGACGGCATGCCGTGCCCATCCACCTGCCCATCGGCAAGGAACGCGACTTCAAGGGCATCATCGACCTCATCACGATGAAGGCCTACCTTTACACGCCCAATAGCGACGGTAAGGCCAAAGAGGTCGAGATTCCCGCCGACATGGCCGAAGCCGCCCAGCAGGCCCACGAAGTCCTGGTCGAGGCCGTCGCCGAAGGGGAAGACGAATTGATGGAGGAGTTCTTCGAGACGGGCACCCTCCCGGCCGAACACATTCGCGACGGGCTGCTCGAGGAGATGCGCGAAGGCAAAGTGTTCCCCGTCCTCTGCGCCGCGGCCCTCACCAACGTCGGAACCGACCAGTTGCTCGACTTCCTGGCCGACTACATGCCCGCTCCCACCAAGCATGCTCCGATCAAGGCGATGCTAAATGGAGCCGAAGTCGAACGTAAGATCACAGCCGAGGGTCCTGTGACGTTGTTTGTTTACAAGACGGTCGCCGACGTTTTTGCCGGCCGCGTTTCCTACTTCAAGGTGATGACGGGCGTCCTGAAGAACGACCAGCACCTGTTCAATGTCCGCTCAGGCACCGACGAGCGGCTCGCCCATATCGGTGTTCTTCAAGGCAAGACGATTGTTCCGGCCACGGAGTTGCGCGCCGGCGACCTTGGCGCCGTGGCCAAACTCAAAGACACCATGACCGGTGACAGCCTCGGCGAAAAAGGCTCTTTGATTGCCTACCCGGCCGTCAAACTCCCGGAGCCCTCCATCGCCTATGCCATCCAGGCAAAAACCCGGAATGACGAAGACCGGATGGGGAACGGTATTGCCCGAATCCTGGAAGAAGATCAGTCCCTCCGCTTCTACCGCGACCCGCAAACCAAGGAGTTCCTCCTCGCGGGCAGCGGTCAGCAGCACGTGGAAATCATCTGCTCCAAGCTCAAGCGCCGCTATAACGTCGATGTCGAGTTGCGCGCCCCCAAAATCGCTTATCGCGAGACCATTCGCGGTTCGGCCGACGTCCACGGCCGCCACAAGAAACAGACTGGCGGCCATGGCCAGTTCGGCGACTGCAAAATCAAGATGTCGCCGCTGGCGCGGGGCGAGAAGTTCCAGTTCGTCAACGACATCTTCGGCGGCGCGATTCCCCGCCAGTTTGTTCCTGCCGTTGAAAAAGGAATCCTGGAAGCCGCCGAACGCGGCTTTGTCGCCGGCTTCCCCGTCGTCGATTTCAAGGTGACCCTCTATGACGGCTCCTATCACGATGTGGACTCCAACGAAATGTCCTTCAAGATGGCCGGCCGTAAGGCCTTCCGTCTGGCTATGGAACAGGCCAAGCCCGCGCTGCTGGAACCGATCATGAACGTCGAAGTCCAGGCCCCGGTCGAGTACGCCGGCGACCTGATGGGTGACTTCAATTCCCGCCGCGGCCGTGTCTCCGGCATGGACGTCAAAGGAGCCACCCAGATCATCCGAGCCCAGGTCCCTATCGCCGAGATGCTCACCTACCAGAACGACCTCACGTCCATGACCCAGGGCCGGGCGTCGTTCACCATGGAATTCGACCATTACGACTTCGTGCCGCAGCAGCAGGCCGACAAGATCATCGCCGCCGCCAAAGCGGCCCGCACCGGCGAAGAGGAAGAAGAAGAGTAGCTCCCCAAAGCACTGACCGATGATGGGCCAAGAGAGTTGAGATCATGATGATCGCTCCTGGCATCGAATTGCCCGAGGCCGAGATCGCCGAAATCTGCCGCCGCCATCAGGTCAAGGAGTTGTCGGTGTTCGGTTCGGCCGCGCGCGGTGAGATGCGGCCGGACAGCGACATCGACCTGCTCGTTGATTTTCTGCCAGGCGCGCGTCCCGGGTTGTTGGGCGTTTCAGCAATGATGCGGGAACTCAGCGCGTTGCTCGGCCGCCGCGTCGACCTTGCCGTCAAGCCCGCGCTGAAGCCACTCGTCCGGGCCGGCGTGCTTGCAGATGCCCGGCTGATCTATGCGGCGTGATCAGCAGCGTCTGAACGACATCCTGGACGCTCTGGACTGGATTGCTAAAGCGGTCTCCGGCCTGACGGAGGCCGAATTTCTGGGCGACGAGACTCGTTGCTACGCGGTCGCCCAGAGACTCACCGTCATCGGCGAGGCGGTCGCAAGGCTCACACCGGAAATCAAGGCGCGCCACGACTCTGTTCCGTGGCCGGACATCGTGGGGCTTCGCAACATCTTGGTCCACGAGTATTTCGGCGTTTATTGGCCGCTTGTCTGGCAGACCGCAGTCGACCACGCGCCAGTCCTCCGGGTCCAGGTAGCAGAGATTCTGCGGATCGAGTTTGCCGAATAGGCTGGCTAACTGTTCGCCGGACGTACACGAAACGATATATTGGACGAAGTGCAAAAGCGAGGATTTCGCGCAGGGTATGTTGCTTCAGCGCGCAGGCACTTCTGTGTTGACGCGATGAAGTTGCTTGGAATACTCTCCAACTAGTTGCACTTAACCTCCTAAGGTGGCGACAACTGCAGAATGATCCTAGAGAGATTCCCTCCGCGCATGATTTCCTCCAGGCGAGTTCGGACTCGCTGAATCTGGCTTGGGATATCGCTGTTGGGTTGTCCAGAGACTATCGCGACGCGGTCGACTATGGGGGGTTCGAAGAGCACGAGGTTTCAGACGAGTATTGGCTTCGAGCACAACGGCAATTGGGAAATGCTATGGCCCTGATTCAGCAGGGGCTAGAGCTCGGAATAAAGGGCAAGATCGCTGCCGTAAGCCCATACCTGCTGATCGCGAATCCTACAAATAGTATGCCGCGTTATAAGGCAGGAGGCGTGGCTTTTGGCGAGTTTCGGACACTGGATGCACAGGACCTAATATCTATTCACGATTTATTTGCTCCAACACGTTTGCCGGACGCCTTTAGGGAACTCTTCCAGAATACCCGCCGGATTCGAAATCAGTTTATTCACGGGATTTCCAAAGGAGATCGAATCGCGCACCATCAAATCTATTCTGACATTCTTCGCGGATTTTCACTCTTGAATGAAGGTTCTCGCCGCTGGCCGGAGGCGCGAGTGGAGTATCTAAAGCACCGAACGAGTTGGTCGGCAGTGGATTCTTTGGGATTACCCTTAGGACAGGCCCTGATCGAGTTCGACGACGTCATTGGAGCATTGCCGAGAAAGCTTATTCTCGACTGCCTCGGATTTGAGAAGAAGGCTAGGCGGTACATCTGTCCGTCCGATTGCTACACGGAGATGATGGATCGCAACTTTCGTGATTGCTTGGGCTCAAAGCCTATATCCGTCTCGCTCAATTGTCGCCAAATTCGCCCAAAGCCACGACCTTGTATTGCTTCGTGTGTACTAGACACAGCCAGGTAGTTCGACAACAATGCGTCCTCTGCAATACATCTGCAAATCCAACGTCCAGTGGGAACTTGATGGGATGTGGTGGGTATGCCTCGGTTGCGGCGATGAGCAGGCGAAAGAATCGTAGTAGCGCGTAGGTGACGGTGTTCTACTAACTGACAGGGTCATCCCAATTGGTTTTTGCGTGTTGTACTTGGAGACGGCTCGACTTCAGCCAACAAAGGCCATACGGCCTACTTGATCGCCGAGACGCTTGGCCTTCTGCGGGTCGGTTTCGTTCCGGAAGCGATTCGCCCGCCGCACTTCTCAACAGCACTTGGCGTTCGAATACTTTGCTTTGAGGCGGTGTTCGCAGAAGTGACGCCATTCTTCGGGAGAGTGGGTGCGGTTGTGGGTCTTTAGGTGGCGGGCGTAGGCGTTTTCGTCGGAGAGTTCGCGGAGGAGCGCAATGAAGAGTTGGGCGGCGCGTCTTAGGGATTTCATACTTCCTCCGCACTAAGCCGGGATAGGACGAAGGGGGTCTCGGTGACGCGGGCTTCCACCGAGCCCGAGAGGATGCGAACCCAGAGGCGCACGGAGTCGAGGAGGATGGTGGTGACCAGGACCAGGAAGATGCCGCAGACGACGGCGTCGAGTTGGTTGTTGAAGATCTGCGCCTGAACGGCACTCATCTGGGCGGCGGGGACGGTTCCGGCGGCGATTTGTTGTTCCAGAACACGGGCCTGGGCGAGGAAGCCGACGCGGGGGAGGTCGGAGAAGATCTTCTGCCAGGCAGCGGTGTAACAGACGACCACCAGCCAGGAGAGCGGGATGCAGGTGATCCACATGTAGCGCGCGGCGTGCATCTTGATGAGGATGGTTGTGGCCACGCAGAGGGCGATGGCGGCGAGCAATTGGTTGGCGATGCCGAACAAGGGCCAGAGAGAATTGATGCCGCCCAACGGATCGCGAACACCCTGGATGAGGAAGTAGCCCCAGGCGAGGACGACGGCGGCGCTGGCTCCGATGACGCCGGGCATCCAGCCGGTGCGGCCGAGCGGTTTGTAGACGTGACCGAGGAGGTCCTGGAGCATGAAGCGGCCGACGCGGGTGCCGGCGTCGATGATGGTGAGGATAAAGAGCGCCTCGAACATGATGGCGAAGTGGTACCAGAAGCCGAGAATCGCCTTGCCGCCGACGCTGGAGGCAAAGATGTGGGCCATACCTAAGGCGAGGGACGGAGCGCCGCCGGTGCGGTAGAAGAGAGACTCTTCGCCGACATCGGTAGCCAGTTGGGCCATGGTGGCCGCGCTGACGGGGAAGCCCCAGGAGGAGATGGTGGCCACGGCTTGGTCGGCGGTAGCGCCGACGATTCCGGCGGGGGAGTTGACGGCGAAGTAGACGCCGGGTTCGAGGACGCAGGCGGCGATCATGGCCATGATGGCGACGAAGCTTTCCAG
>JAEUQD010000836.1 GCA_016789925.1 Bryobacterales bacterium
ATCGTCACGAAGCGCATGTTGATGGTGTCGGGCGGGGACATCCGGTTGCGGATGCGGTAGATGCCGACGCGCTGGCCGTCGAGGCCGTAGAGGGTGAAGCGGTCCTCGCTGAAATCGTGGCCGGTGCCAGGATCGTTGTAAGCCGCGCCTTCCCAGATGCGCTTGTTATCGGGGGCGTAGCCGATGGCGTAGGTGTACGGCGTGGAACAGGTGGGGCGATTTTCGATGTCGTAACAGGCGGCGCTGCCGGCGTTGCCGTTGGCGTCGTTGTCGGCGGTCGGTTCGAAGGTCACGGTGCTGGTATCCTCGCTGATCTCGGTCGCCACTTCCCTTGTATCAAAACACCGCCGCGCGACGGGAAAGAGGGTGCCGGGTTCGACGAGGCGAGCAGCGCGTGGCCATTCTATCTGATGAGTGCGTGGTACCCCTGGAATCTTCCTGGGGTATGGACACGCCCCGGAGGGGTGCGTTCTGTCAGTCCCCCTCGCCCCGATCGCAGTTAACACGGAACATCCGCTGATCGAAGATTCGCCTGCCAACATGTTGGAACCACTCCGGCCGGGCGGACGAGGAGACGCGAGCCGCAACCTGCCACTGATCAGTTCCCGCTTCGCCCCGTATCAGCACAACAACCATTTCATGGGTTCTTGTCTGATCAAGAACGAATACAGCAGGGTCATCGTCGGAGTAGAACGGAACGGTAATGCAGCCACGCTCAACTGTTGGGACTTCGGCAAACATCTCTTCGATCCAGATACGCAAGCTGTCAGCGCTCTCTGGTCTGCCTCTGGCCTTCTGTTGCTGACTAGGGGATTGAAGCCGAAGTGAAACCTTGCAGTATTTTATTGGCTGTCTGCTCCAGTTGGTCGCCGTCTTAGGATTCTCGGTCAGGAAGCGCCTCACGAGTAAGCTCTCGTCGGTGACCCGGTCATATACTCGCAACTTTGCGATCATCCGTCCCAAGCCCCGCTCCGTGCGCTCGTATGCTGCGCAGTACCGCATGGACCGACTACAAAACCCGACGACATCCTGGTTGCCATACGCCAACGCACCGACAGCTGAAGTTGGAGAGGAGACAACGTCGTGAATCCCATCCTTCCAAGCTATCTCCCAAACTAGCCTTCTGCTCAGCAGCACATCTGCAGCCACTCCGGCGACTGAAAAGGGACACTCCTGGCCTTGCAGTATCCCAAGTGTCGCCAAGCCCAATAAAGCACAAGAGGCTGATTTACCAAACACTGGTGTTCTCCTCCCCGAAGAAACGTTGAACTTCCACTGCATGCTTAAAGAGGATAGGACGAAATGAGATGCGCCTAGCGCCGTCCATTCATACTGTCAGGGCCTCTCACATAGGGTACTGACCGGTAGCCGTACCAGGTATTTCCTCTGGGACGCAAAATGTCAATCTTGAAATTGTTTGTTCCCTCGGGCGTGTCGAATGCCTTGTTCCAGTGAGTCAATATGATATTCGTGGGGTTATTTCGCGCTCCGCTCATGACCGCTCGTGCAGTCCGAATTGCATTGAGCACCACATAACACGTACGACCGACCTCATCTCCCCCTTCGACCAAACCGGGCGATGACACTTTGGCGCCCTGGAGGTGGTCAGCATCCAAGTAGGGTTCTAGAAAGAGTCTCTTGCCAAGCTTAAGACTTCCATTCGTCCATATGCCCCACCCTTTGTTGTTTCCACCAGTTTGAAGAGTTATCTCATCCAACGAAGTGCCATCTACACCGAATCCGTGGTGTATGACCTCCTTGCCACTCTTGTCATACACTTTCAGCCTACCGTTTGCGATATCGTACCGATTCATTACCGCAGTGCCAACGCGCAATTGCTCGGCATCAAACAGGTCTTTATCATCACTACCAATGAACGTGCCAGCTTCGCTCCATATAAGCTGAGCTAAATGGCTCAGTTCCGAAGTGCCCGTCATTATCTGACGCACAGTGCTTCCGGACTGTGCATCAAGCAGTGCTCCACATGGTTTGAGGCCTTCGGGGTCGGAAAAAGTGACGGGATCGCCCTCGACATAAGAGTACAGATTCATGCTAAGGGGATTATCAACTTCTCCCGGCTCAATCGGGTCCGGAGTCATGAATCTTCCGTTCTTGGCGTTGTAGTAGCGCTGGTCGGCGTAGTGGTTTTCGTTGTTATCGAGGCGGGTGTAGGTGCCGAAGCCGTCTTCGTTGTCGGGGGTGTTGATGCCTCGGGATTGGCCGTAGGGATAGTAGGCGTAGGCTTTCTTGGCGTCGGTGTTGGCGTTGTAACGGAACAGGACGCTGCCGAGGCGGTCCTGGAGGACGACTTCGGTGGTGGTCCCTTTGCGGGTCTTGAGGAGTTTCTTGCCGACCCAGACGTTTTCTTCCATCGTCACGAAGCGCATGTTGATGGTGTCGGGCGGGGACATC
>JAEUQD010000894.1 GCA_016789925.1 Bryobacterales bacterium
AGCGAGAACCCCGGCGTCTACCGCACTCTCCGCCAACAGGTGAAAGTTCCGATCGCGGTGGGCGAGCAGTTCGGCCCCAAGTGGGACTGGAACGAACTGATCGAGAACCACCTCACCGACTATGCCCGCGCCACCATCCCCAACGTCGGCGGCATCACTGAATTCCAGAAAATCGCCGCCCTCTGCGAGACCCACTACGTCGGTCTCGTCCCCCATTTCACGGGTCCGATTTCCGAGGCAGCCATGGTTCACTGCTGCACGGTGTTCTCGGGTCCTGTGCTGATGGAGTTGGTGATGGGTGGTACGCGCCCCTGGCCCTACCTCAATGCCAGTTACGACCTGCGCAACGGCAAGCTCTGGCCCAACGACCGCCCTGGCCTCGGCGTCGAGGTCGACACGTCCAAGCTCCAACAGATCGGCGACTTCACCGAACCCTACTCGCTTACACCCATGCTGCGCCGCCCGGACGGGTCGCTAACCAACTGGTAGCACGGTAACTCGCATCATCAGGCGCGGCGACGCTCTTTATCCAAGCGCTCGGCCAGGAAGACTTTCAGAAGAGATTGGTAGGGGACGTCTCGTTTGTTGGCCAGAATCTTCAGGTCTTCGATCATAGAAACGGGGAGACGAATCGAGATGGTGCGGAGTGAGGGCCGCAGGTTGGGAAGTCTGTGGCGCTCGGCCGAGTCCCAGTCAATGAACTCGGTCGAATCATTCGCGGACCAGAACTCGCGTTCTTCCTCTTCGGAGTGGAATTTAGGAATCTGCTTTTTCTTCGTGCCTGGCATAAATCTCACTTTCCTTCCTGTTCATGTCTCGAACAGAAATCACACGCACAAGCGACCGTCGAATCGTGAACGCCACAAAAAGCCGTCTCCCGGTCGCAGTCTGGCCGAGCGCGTAGTAGCGCTTCTCGATCCCAGAATGGCGGGCATCACTTCGGACGATCAGAGGTGCGTTGAAGAACACATCTTCTGCTTCCTCCGGTTTGATCCGGTGGCGTTCCCAGTTTTTGTGGGTATTGTCTGCATCCCATTCGAAACCGGTGCAGGTCTCCAACGGATCTTTGCCTGGCGCCACGTTTTGAGTATATGTGTGTCATATACATATTGCAAATTTGTGGAACCATCAGTTCGCGACCGGATCCTACTACTTCGAAATGGCGATCGCCTCGCCACGCGCGGATTCGCAGTTCACGGTGACATTCCTGCCGCACGGGGGATTGTTGGGAGACGGGGTTGGTATCGTGGAAAGAGAGGTGCATAAGACACAAGCGGAACTGCGCGTCCATGGGTTGGACTGCGCGGAAGAGGTGGCGCTGATCAGGCGTGCGTTGGATGACCAGCCCGGGGTCCATGATCTGAACTTCGACGTGGTGCGGGGGAAGATGCTGGTGGATTTCGATGCGGGGCAGGTGTCGGTGGCGCGGATCCAACAGGTCGTGTCCGCTACCGGGCTGCGGTGCGAGCCGTGGAATGAAGAGGCCATCCGGTCGCAGTCGTTCGTGCAGCGGCATGCGAAGGTGCTGCTGGCGGCTTTCAGCGGACTGAGCCTGATTGCGACATTCGCGGCGCAGGGGGTGGCGGGGGGCGACCTGCTGCGGCTGCTGCTGGTGCATGAACATCACGGGTCGGAGTTGTCGCCGCTGGTCCCCATTTTTTCGCTGCTGGCGATTGTTTCCGGGGCGATTTTCGTGCTGCCGAAGGCGTGGTGGTCGTTTAAACGGCTCCAGCCGGACATGAACGCGCTGGTGACGATTTCGCTATTCGGCGCGGTGTACCTGGGCGAGTGGCTGGAAGGGGCGACGCTGGCGTTCCTGTTCGCGCTGGCGGCGCTGCTGGAGACATTCAGTTTGGCACGGGCGCGCAAGGCGGTGACCTCGCTGATGGCGGTGACGCCGGGGGAGGCGCGGGTGGTGCACCACGACCATGAACATAAGGTCGCGGTGGACAAGATCAAGGTGGGGGCGCATATCCGCGTGCGGCCAGGAGAGCGGATTCCGTGCGATGGGACGGTGATCAACGGATCGTCGGAAGTGAACCAGGCGATGATCACGGGCGAGAGCATTCCGGCGATGAAGACGGCGGGAGAAGCCGTGTTCGCGGGGACGCTGAACGGCGATGGGGTGCTGGAGATCCGGACGACGAAGACGGCGACGGACACGACGCTGGCACGTATTATCCGCATGGTGGAGGGCGTGCAACACCGGCGCGCGCCGAGCGAGCAGTTTGTCGAGAAGTTCTCGCGCTACTACACGCCGATCATGATTCTGCTCGCGACGCTGGTGGCGATTACGCCGCCGTTGCTGATGGGTCGCGATTGGGGCGATTGGTTTTATCACGGCATGGTGATTCTGCTGATCTCGTGCCCGTGCGCGCTGGTGATCTCGACGCCGGTGAGCATTGTGGCGGCGCTGGCATCGAGCGCGCGGCATGGGGTGCTGGTGAAGGGCGGAGCGTTTCTGGAAGAAGCGGCACGGGTTCGGGCGATCGCGTTCGATAAGACGGGAGTACTGACGCGGGGCGAACCTGAGGTCCGGCAGTTGATTCCGCTGAATGGGCGCCCGGAAGAAGAGATCCTCCAGCGGCTGGCAGCCTTGGAGTTGCACAGCGGGCATCCGCTGGGCCGGGCCATTCTCGCGTATGCGCAGCAGCGGGGTGTGAGCGCGACGCGGGTTTCCGATTTCCAGTTGAAGCAGGGGCGGGGCGCGGAGGCGGAGATCAGCGGAGAGCGCTTCTGGGTAGGCAGTTTGCGCATGATGGCGGAGAAGGGACTGCCCGATATTGCCGAGGCGCACCAGGTGGGGAAAGACGGAACGGTGGTGGTGTGCGGGACCGAACGCGAGGCGTGGGCGCTGATCTCGCTGGCCGATCCGGTGCGGTCGGAGTCGCGGCAGACGCTCGCGGAAATTCGCCGGCAGGGCATCGAGCACGTGGTGATGCTGACCGGGGACAATGCCGATACGGCGCGGGCGGTGGCGCAGCAGATTGGGGTGGACGATGTTCAGGCGGAGTTGCTGCCGGAGGGCAAGACGCGCGCGGTGGATCAGTTGCGGTCGCGGTATCACCGGGTGGCGATGGTGGGCGACGGGGTGAACGACGCGCAGGCGATGGCGGCGGCGAATTTGGGGATCGCGGTGGGCGGGTCGACGCTGGATGTGGTGTTGGAGACCGCCGATATCGTGTTGATGTCGGGAGACCTGGATAAGCTGCCGTTTCTGCTAAGGCACGCGCGGCGGACACTGGCGGTGATCCGGCAGAATGTGGGGATCGCGCTGGCGTTGAAGGCGGTGTTTCTGGTGATGGCGGCGCTGGGGGTGGCGACGCTGTGGATGGCGGTGGCGGCGGATATGGGTGCGACGCTGCTGGTGACGTTCAACGGGCTGCGGCTGTTGCGGGCGCGCGGTTAGATTGGCTTCTTGGCCGTCGCGGCCCGGCTCGCAGGAGTGTTCGGGTACAGCCTAGACGCGCGCAGACCACTTGCCAACGCACTTTTCGGTCAGTAGCCTCTCGTGGGTCGCCGTATCTTTTGTGGCTGTTTCTGGTAATGGTCAGTGAGAGCCGCGATACGCCAATGAATGAAAATGAGTTCCGGTCTGTATTCCTCGACCACCAGGATGCGGTGTATCGGTTTGCGTGGCGGATGACGAATTCGCCGGCGGCGGCTGAAGATGTGACACAGGAGGCATTTCTGGCGCTGTTGCGGCACCCAGCGCGTTTCGATCATTCGCGCGGGAGCCTGCGGGCGTACCTGTTTGGGGTCGCGCGGAATCTGGTCTTGAAACACTGGCGGGACGAGCGCCGGTGGGACCGGCTCGAAGAGGATGACTTTGTGGCCCCGACGGTCGCTCCGGGCGCTGATGCGGCCGAGGTGGTTGGCGCCGCGGTGAAGGCGCTACCGCCGCTTCAACGCGAGGTTCTGGTGCTGGCGGAATACGAAGAACTCAGTCTGGAGGAGATCGCAGTTGCTGTGACAGCGGAGGTGGGGACAGTGAAGTCGCGTCTGCACCGGGCGCGGGTGAACCTACGGGGCGCACTAAGTCCGCTGTGGGAAGAAATGAAAGGGAGCGCGAACCGTCGTGGAACCAATGAATGACCGTGAATTGCGCGAGTTGTTGCGCGAATGGAAGGCACCGGCCACTCCGCCGAGTCTGGAACGGAATCTGTTTGCCAGCCGGACGGAAGGTAGCTGGTGGCGGCTGTTGCGGGGGTCGGTCAGGGTTCCCGTACCCGTCTGCGTGGCCATGGCTCTAGTGCTGATTGCGTCAGTGTACATAGCAGCGACGAAAGGCGGTGCACAGGCTCCCTTGCGGGACGTGAGCCTGACCGACTTCCGGCCGGCCGCACAACTGGAAGTGAGGGTTATTCGAGGCAGCCATGCGAATCGTTAACCTACTTGTCGTGTTAAGTTGCCTAACCGGGGCGAATGGACAGACGGGGCGGCAACTAATGTCGGGGAGTGCCAGCAACGGCGGAGCCGCATTTCGTTACGAGACGAGGCTGGAACCCGCCATGCCGGATCTTTCGGGTCAGTTCGGGGGCGGAGGTGTTTTGGCGGGCAAGAGTGGGATTCACCGGTATGTGACGGAAAGCGAGGGCCGGCGGTATTTTGGCTATGACTTGGTCATGGAACCGCTCGCGGATGCGAATCAATACCGGGTGACGGTGCGGCCGTTAAGCGTGGACGCGCCCCGGTTGGGGCTGAAGGATCCGGCGAGTTGGCGGCAAGTGCCGCTGCCGGGCTATCCGGTGTCGCAGATTCTTCGCGGCGGCGAGACGATGGCACTCGACCTATTGGTGAATACAGCGACTGGACAGAAGATCGTGGACTACATTCACCTGCAAGACCAAAAGCGGCTCGTGTATACCGCCGCGGGGCGGGCGCGGGATTTTACGGCCGAAGACGCCGAACTGCGGGTGATGGATCCGCGGATCAGCGTGAATGGTAGGCCGTTGGACGTCAGTGCCGGCTATAGCGGCGGCGTAAGTGGAGCGGCAGTCTGGATGTATATTCCGGGGCGAGGCCGGTACTTTCTTTCGCTGGTTCCGCATGCGCGGCGCGGTTTCCTGAGGGCAGGGGAGGTTCGGGGCAGCACGATTCGGTTCACTACCGGGGGGGACCAGGTCGAGGTGGACTGCAATGGAGCAGTGACTTCCGGCTCCGCCGCCTACAACCTGTACGTATTACACCAACCGGAGTGGAGTCCCGGGTCGCCGGAGAGTAGAAGTGCCTTGCTGCTGACCGCGGCTGACAGGGTCGATCTTTTATTGAAGAAGTGACGTCGGAGGATGTCAGGGCGGGGTGATGGATTCTCGAGGTGTTTTGCCCTTCGCGAATGAGAGCGAATATGGGAAGCCTGTGAATCATGGTCGGGGTTGGATGGGACAATGCCGATACGGCGCAGGCCGTGACGCAACAGATTGGCGTGGACGATGTCCAGGTGATGGGCGGCCTTGGGGGGCGATGCTGTCGATGGCGGTGGCGACTGATATGGGTGCGACGCCGCTGGTGACGTTCAACGGGCTGCGGCTGTTGCGGGCGCGCGGTTAGATTGGCGGTTGGGAGTAGGGGTTGCTGACGGGACCGGGAAACCGCTCCTTCGCAGTCGCGGCTCGGCTCGCGGGAATGTTCGGGGGCGGCAAGGACGTCGGCGACGAGAGGCGGGCTCCAGAGAGGGTTCGGGAACAGCGGGCGCGCGATTAGAAGACGATGCGGTCTTTTTTCGCTTCGATTTTTTCGGCGTCGATGAGCGGGACCTTCTTCAGGTCGTCGAGAGATTTGAAGGGTCCGTTCTTGGTGCGGTAGGCAATGACGGCGGCGGCCTGGGAGCGGCGGAGGCCGAGGCGGCTTTCCATTTCGATGGCGGTGGCTTTGTTGACGTTGACGGGGGGGACTTCGCCGGCGGGGTAGTTCTTGGCGAGGTAGTCGAGCACCGTCGCGAACTCTTCGTCGGTGCCTTTCATGCCGAAAGCGGTCATCTTGGTGAGAGTGCGCTGCCAGGCGGCGCGGTCCTGGCGGAGGGAAACGGAACGCGCCATTTCGTGGCAACCCTTGCAGAGCTTTTCGGTTTCCGCGCGGCCCGGGGCGTCGACCAACTGCGCGGATACCGCCGGTGCGAGCAGGGCGGCAAGTAGGAACAATAGCCTCATCGTCTTAATTTACTTCTACGGAACACGCGCACAACGGAGCCTGCTCCGCGGCCCTGTGCGCTAATGCTCGATGGGGAAGCT
>JAEUQD010000902.1 GCA_016789925.1 Bryobacterales bacterium
GAATCTCGTGCCGGACTTCCACTGCAAGAAATGGGTTGGATTCACGGGCGACATCGTTGACGTTCCGTTCCTGGAGATTTGCCGGTCGCAGATCGACGTCGGGTTCCAGGGCGACACCGGGAAACTGCTGGGCGAGATGGGAGGGTTCCACTGGATGACGTCCTACGGGGATTATGTCCGGGAGTCGGAGTACGCGCTGAAGAAGCTGGGCGTGGAGATGGTTCGGATCTGACGGCGTTGATGTCCATTGGCGGCGGAGGCTAGGATAAGAAGCACCGCCATGCTCACCCGACGCGAACTGGCCGCTACGTCCGCCCTGGCGAGTTTCGCCGGAGAAGAAAAGACCGTCGTGCTCACCTTCGACGACGCCGTAAAGAGCCATCGGAGCTTCGTCGCGCCGCTGTTGAAAGAGCTGGGATTCGGGGCGACGTTCTTCATCACGCACCGCTGGATGGACGACGCGCAGAACTTCCTGACTTGGAACGAGGTGGCTGAGATCCATGCCATGGGTTTCGAGATCGGCAACCATTCCTGGACCCACGCGGGCTTTTCGACGCCGAAGGCTGCGGCGCGGCTGGAAGCCGAACTCTCGCTGGTGGAAGGCGAGCTGAAGAAAGTGGGCGTGCCCAAGCCGGTCAGCTTTGCGTGGTGCGGCAACGGTTTTGGCCCGGAGGCGCTCGGTGAACTCGAGCGTCTGGGCTACCGGTGGGCGCGGCGCGGAATGCAGCCCGAGGTGGCGTACGGGCAGATTCAGGCCGGTCCGGCGTATGAGCCGTCGCGGCACGACCGGCTTCTAATCCCGACGACGGGCGACGCGTATCCCGCCTGGACGTTCGAGCATTTCAAGAAAGTGCTCGAACGGGCGGGGCGTGGACGATACGCCGTGCTGCAATTTCACGGCGTGCCGGATGCCGCGCACCCGTGGGTCCATACGCCTCCGGAGCGATTTGAGCAGTACATGCGACATCTGAAGGCAGCCGGATTCCGCGTGATCGCCTTGCGCGATTTGGAACCGGTGGCGCGCACGGTCGCGATGGACCCGATGCGAAAGGTGCGCTATCCGGAGCCGAAAGACGGCAAGCTCCGCCGACCGTTTGCGGAAGAACATCCCTTGCCGGTGGTCACCGGGCGCGAGTTCCGGATCGCGCCTTTCCGGGGGCATGAGCATCCGCGCATCGGTTTCCTGGAAGGCGCCATCGCGCCGCTGCGCGGAACCAAGGCCATCGCGTTTCTGCCCTGGGATCCGGATTCCTATGTCGTGATTGACGTGCCGGAGGCGATTTTCGCCAGCAAGAAGCTGCTCTTTCTGGCGCATACGCACATTCCTTCGATCTGGGATGAGCGCAACGTGGTGCTGGAGGATCGCGACTGGGCGGCGCGGGGCGGCGGTTTGGAATCGCGCTGGGTGCTGCCGGACACGCTCGACTTCGGCGCGAGAGTGATGCCCGGCGCCGCGGGCGCGGTCGAGATGGAACTGTGGGTGACGAACAAGAGCGGCGATCCGTTCACGGCGATGCGCAGCCAGGTCTGCGTGATGCTGAAGCGGGCGAAAGGGTTCGAGCAACAGACGGTCGACAACAAGGAGTTCGGCAAGAGCACGGCGCGGGTCCGCGCGGGGCGGCGGGCGATCGCCGTGGAATGGGAACACTGCGGGCGCACGTGGGGAAATGCGCGCTGCCCGTGCCTGCATTCGGACCCGCTGTTGCCTGACTGCAAACCGGGAGAGACGGTGCGTGTGCGGGGCCGGCTATGGTTTGAGCAGGGCGGATGATCGCGCCGGGGAGCGGTGTCGCAGGGGCTGGGAATCCTCTCGCCATGGCTCCACTTACTGATAACTCAGCGTCTTCCAGGTGGAGATGGCGTAGATCAGGTGAGCGACATCGAGTCCGGGGGCTTGCAATCTGGCCGACTCCTGGGTAGGTGATAACCCTACCTCGAGAGTTGCAGTAGGTCTGCCTGACTGCATCCCCGACGGTGGCAGAGTGGCCAGCACAAAGGAGGGCACGGTGAGCCTGCCGGCGGAAGGTAACTCGGTGCACAGAAACGCCCCGCTTGCCCCCGAGGTCAGATCGTTTGAGATTCCGAGGACATAAATGTATTCCCTGGCGGAATCGCCCCCGCTCCAAGTGACCAACAGGTTCTGTGAGCGGGGAACGGCATTGATTGAGTCCTGGTTCGTCCACTCCGGAGGCGAGGGTATCGTGGTTGTGCCTAAGAAAGTACCCACTGCCGTTGTCCCGGAGCCATTCTGTACGACATAAGTTCCCGGAGCAAAGAACTGCGGTCCGAAGTTGGCAATACCTGGAATGCTGCCTGCGATGTAGCCGCCGTAGAGCGCCGGCCGGTCATTCCTCTTTCTTATCTGCTTCGAACCCAAAGGTCCACTGATGTTGATCTCCGGTCCGGCATCCAAGCCAAAGGAGAGGATAGGGTCTTCGGCAGCGCCCCATGGCGACCCGGAGGAGTTTCGGCCAGTGAGGACATTACACGTACCGAAGGGCGGGATGCCGGCTTCCAACATCCTGGGGCCACTGCCGATCTCAAGCACTTTGAGGAGAGTGGAGTAGTCGTAGCGGTCGAACTCGGCCAAGGCTACGTCTATGGCGCCGAGCCCCTTTTCCGCCCAACGGACCAGGTTGATGACGCCTACCTTCAGTTCGCCGTCGCCCTGCGCTTTCGCAATGTCGCCCGCCGCGTAAGCAGTCACGTCGGAGCAGACCTTCCCTTGCGACGAAACGGCGATGGTTGTGAAATTGCTCACAACCCCTCCCGCCCTCACCGCGAGAGGCACGTGGCAGCCCGTGGCGACATCTCCGGGCAATTCGAAGTTAATTTGGTCGATTCCGGGGAACTGAGGCGACCGCCCTTGGTACAGCACCTTGGCGCTCTTGCCGCCGACAAGCACCGTCACATCGACATTCAAGTTCCGCACCTGAGGTACCGCGGAATCATCGAAATCGACCGGACCGAGCCCCGTGCCCCAAAGGATCATGGTCTGTCCGGGCCGTGCCGCGTCCGTGAGCGCGTTGACCGGCTGGTCCGCCGGCGAGATGTAGTTCTGCACAATCGCCGGGCCGGATCCTGCCTGGTTACGCGTGAAGATACCGAAGGTAGAGCCAACCACTGGAACGGCCACCGGCGCACTGGTCCGTCCTTCATAAGTGACGGCAAGTGTTCCGTCGCCCGTGGGGGTATCCGACGGGAGAATCGCGGCCACCTGCCGTTCGGAGGTGTAGACGATGACGGCATCTCGATGGACGCCAGCCACCGAGACCCGGATCGAGGTTCCGGCAAATTGAGTGGGATACGGCAGGGTCTCCACCTTGCGTAGTGGCGAGGGTCCGAGACCCAGTCCGAAGACGACGAACAGCGAACCTTGCGCAATTCCATAGCTCGGCAGCCCGGGTATGGCGTAGCTGGCGGCATTCAGAACGCCGCCTTGTTGGACGACCGGCTGGGGAGTTGCGGGGGTGGCGAGAATCACGAGAAGCGAGGCAACGCACAATAGTGTTTTCATGGATCCCCTCCACTACCGAGGCTAAGCTCAAAATCAAGCCAGAACAAGGAGTCAGAGATCCTATTAGCGGTTGTCCCCGATCATTCTTCGCCAAGTTCTGGCTCACTCTGCCGGGTGGAGGCGGGACAAGGGAGCCTGCGTGATGGTTAGCGCGCGCCAGCGGCGAAGCGGGAGTTGGCGGCGACGTTCTTATTGCCGAGGTTGGTCCAGGAGTTAGAGAGGCTGTTCCACCACCAGAGGTCGCCGTTGGAGGACTGGCCGGCGATGAAGAGGTTGCCGCCGTAAACGGCGGGGCTGAAGTGCGTGAGGACGCCGCCGGGGGAGGACCAGCCGAGCCAGCCGAGGCCGATTTGCCAGGTGCGGTACCACGGCACGGAGGAGGCGGTTCGGACGGGTTGCCGCAGGTTGTTACTTTCTTGCCAGGAAACGGGTTTGAAACCGCCGGCGGGAGTGACAATGTCGAGGCGGCCATCGGGCGTGAGAGTGCTGGGATCGGCTCCTGGACAGACGAGGAAGGTGTATTTGAGGTTGCCGTCAGGGCCGGCAAATTCGACATCGACAGGTCCCGGTGCTGTCAACGGCGAGTCTATTGGAGGGCGGAGAGTTGGGATTCGAGGGCGTCGAGGAGTTGGGTGGGGTCGCCGGGGGGTGAGGGGAGGCGGAGGATGCCGGAGGGGGTGAATTGGGCGGCGGAGTTGGATTGGACGAGGGCCATGAGTTTCATGGGGTCGATTTGAGATTCGGGGTGGAACTTGAAGTGGACGAAGCCGGCTTTGCGTTCGACGGACTCGACGCCGGTGCGTTCGGCGGTGGACTTGAGGACGGCGAAACGGAGGAGCTGGCGGACGGATTCGGGCGGGGGACCGTAGCGGTCTTCGAAATCCTCGAGGATCTTTTGAGCCTCTTCGGCGGTCTTGCAGTCGGCGACCTTCTTATAGGCGCGGAGGCGCTGGTGTTCGTCGGAGATATAGGTATTGGGGACGCGGAGGTCGAGGCCGAGGTTGACGACGGTGTGGATTTCGGGGGCGACTTGTTCGCCGCGGAGTTCGCGGACGGCCTGGTCCATGAGGGACATGTACATGTCGTAGCCGACGGCGTCGATGTGGCCGTGCTGTTCGCCGCCGAGGATGTTGCCGGCGCCGCGGAGTTCGAGGTCGAGGGCGGCGATTTTGAAGCCGGCGCCTAAGTCGGAGAATTCGCGGAGGGCGGCGAGGCGCTT
>JAEUQD010000348.1 GCA_016789925.1 Bryobacterales bacterium
GCGCGTCGCGAAAACGGCCGGTGAGCATGGAGCGGTCGCGGTGTTGTACCGGGAATGCGCTGCCACTTCGCAGAAGAACGCGGAATTGCATGAGGCCGAAGCCAAGCGGATGCTCGCCCAGCGAGGCTGGCCGGTAACGCACAAATGGCCCGCTCTCGCGCCGCAGGAAGTCGCGAAAGAGCGCGAACTGGCCGCGGAGGCACGCAAAGACGCGCGGAAATGCTCCCAGGCAGCCGCGCACCACAGCCGCCTGAGTCTTCTCTAAGCCATCAGCGCAGGCACCAGGTTGCCGTGGACGTCGGTGAGGCGGAAGTCGCGGCCCTGGAAGCGGTAGGTGAGTTTAGTGTGTTCGAAGCCCAGCAGGTGGAGGATGGTGGCGTGCAGGTCGTGCACGTGGACCTTGTCCTTGGCGACGTTGAAGCCCAGTTCGTCGCTTTCTCCTAAAACAAGACCCGGCTTGGTGCCGCCGCCGGCGAGCCACATGGTGAAGGCGTTGGGATGATGGTCGCGGCCATCGTCGGAGCCGCCCTGGACCATCGGGGTGCGGCCAAACTCGCCGCCCCAAATCACTAGTGTGTCGTTCAACATGCCCTGCTGCTTGAGGTCTTTGACGAGCGCGGCGCAGGCCTGGTCGGTATCCTCGCAATTCTTCTTGAGGTCCTTGACGAGGTTGCCGTGCTGGTCCCAGGCTTCGTGATAGATCTGCACGAAGCGGACGCCGCGCTGGACGAGGCGGCGGGCGAGCAGGCAGGTGTTGGCGAAGGACGGCTTCGCTGGATCGGCGCCGTACATGTCGAGAATGTGTTTGGGTTCCTTGGACAGGTCCATCAATTCCGGCGCGGAGCTTTGCATGCGGAACGCCATCTCGAAGGAGTTGATGCGGGTGGCGATTTCCGGATCACCCACGACATCCAGACGCATGCGGTTCATCCGCTCGATGGTGTTGAGCGATTCGCGCTGGAGTTGCGCGTCGACGCCGGGGGGATTGGACAGGTAGAGCACGGGGTCGCCGGTGGCGCGGAACTGCACGCCCTGATAGACGGTAGGCAGGAAGCCGGAACCCCAGCAGGAGTTGCCGCCGGACGGTCCTTTCTTGCCGGTGGAGAAGACGACGAAGGCGGGCAGGTCTTTCGATTCCGAACCGAGACCGTAGGTGACCCAGGCGCCCATCGACGGCCGGCCGAAAATCTGCGCCCCGGTATTCATCATCAACTGGCCCGGTGCATGGTTGAAGGCGTCGGTGGCCATGGACTTCACGATGGCGATATCGTCCACCACCTCGCCCAAATGCGGAAGCAGTTCACCCAATTCGACGCCGTTGGAGCCCACCTTGCGGAACTTGTACTTGGGCCCCATCAGCTTCGAGTTGGGGTTGATGAAGGCGGCGCGGTAGCCCTTGAGCAGGTCGGGCGGCGGCAGCGTGCCGTCGAACTTCGCCAGTTGGGGCTTGTAGTCGAAGAGTTCGAGGTGGCTGGGCGCGCCGGCCATGAACAGGAAGATGACGTTCTTCGCCTTAGGGGCGTGATGGGGCTGTTTGGGCGCGAGCGGATCGGCGGTAGCCGCCATCAGGTGGTGGAAGGCGGCGGCCCCAAGACCTACGCCGCATTGCTGAAGGAACCAGCGCCGTGCGAGTTTGCTCATGGGTCGGTTACTCCTTGGTGATGGTCTCGTCGAGGTTGAGGAGGACGCGCGTGGTGGCGGTCCAGGCCTCGGTGGTGGACAGGCGGCGCTGCTGCTGATCGAGGAACGACAGCAGTTCAGCGGTTTCGGCGGCGGTGGGTTTGCGGCTGAGGCAACGGCGGAACGCGTAGGTGAGCTTGTCGGCGTTGCTGGGGCCGCCTTCGGCGAGGGCGCGTTCGGCGAGCGCCTTGGCGGCTTCGAGGAAGAGGGGTTCGTTAAGCGTAGTGAGCGCCTGGAGCGGCGTGTTCGACCGGACACGGCGCACGCAGGCGAAATCGCCGTTAGGCGTGTCGAAGTTCTGGAGCATCGGGTAGGGGACCGAGCGGTAGCGGAAGGTATAGACCGCGCGGCGATAGCGGTCAGCGCCTTTCTCTTCTTTCCAGACCTTCGGACCGTAGCTGGCCGGAGGTTGGAAGAGGAAGTCGGGCGCGGGCGGATAGACGCTGGGTCCGCCGACCTTGGCGTTCAGCAGGCCGCTGGCCGCGAGCGCGATGTCGCGGACGATTTCGCCCTCGACCCGGAAGCGCGGACCCCGTGCGAGCAGCCGGTTGAACGGATCTTTCTCCAACAACTGGGGCGTCACCGCCGAGGATTGCTGATAGGTGGCCGAGGTGACGATCAGGCGGTGAAGCTGCTTCATCGACCAGGCGCGAGCCTGGGGGTTGATAGTGGGCTCCATGAACTCGACGGCGAGCCAGTCGAGCAGTTCGCGGTGGCTGGGCGCTTCAGCCTGCTTGCCGAGGTCCTCGCTGGTGGCCACCAGGCCGGTGCCGAAGTAATTCTGCCAGACGCGATTCACAAAAGCGCGGGCGGTAGTAGGGGCGTTCCGGTCCACCAGCCACTGGGCGAACGTGAGGCGGTTGCCGGAAGCGTTGTCGGGCAGCTTGTGCAGGAAGGCCGGCACACCGGGCGCGACGGCTTTGCCGGGCTTGAGGAAGTCGCCGCGGGTGAGCATGTGGGTGGAGCGGGCGCTATCGTCGCGATCCTGAAGCACCAACTGCGAGGCGCCTTCGGGGTGCTGCGCCCAGAGCTGTTCGATTTCGGCGTTGGCCGCGGTCCATTCGGGAACCGTGGTGCGCCAGTAGCTGAACACGGCCTGCTGCTGAGCCATGCTGCGTTCGGCGGCGGGTTTGGCGAGGATCTCGCGGACACGGATCGGCACCGGGTCGGCCTCGGGCTTCTCGGATGAAGTGATCGCGAGGCGCATCCGGCCGAGGTTGTGGCTCTGGTTGTCGTCGCTGTTCCAGCCGCCGTGGCGCTGATTGAGATAGATGGTGAGGATCGTGC
>JAEUQD010000915.1 GCA_016789925.1 Bryobacterales bacterium
CGATAGGGCACCTGGTAGGGCTGCGTGAATTTGTCGAGCATCAGGATGTAGCCCTCCAGTGCGACATTGTGTCCCTTCTGTCGCTTTCGCACGGGAAAGCTGTCGATGGGGAACTCGCCGGCGGCGATGCTGTCCGAGTGGATTCTCGTACGGCCTAGGTCCGGACCCGCAATCAGGTCGTGCTCACTTAATGTGTATTCGCCTTCGATGCGCCGCGCCTCCCTCACGTAGAGCTGCCAGGGGAAATGCCCGTTGTCCGTGAACTCGTCCTGGGCCAGGTGGTACTGCCGGGCCAAGGCACGATGCTCCGCTGGTATCGCCGTGTCGTTCTGTAGGAAGTAGAGCAGCCCCAACGTCAGGTTGCGGATGCGCGCGGCAATGCGCTCACGCTCTTCCCAGCCGGCTTCCGCGTAGCCTTCGTTCACTTCGGCAAAGGGAAAACCCAGCGGCCGAGGATTCATGTTCACGTCGGTCTTCTGGTTTGGCAACTCGGCGATCGAGAGCGCCCTCACGGCCGTATTGAAGGTCGGAGCAAAGTAGCCCCGGCCGTCCTTCATCTCACGCGGCGGCCCCATCCGGCCTTCCTTCCAATCGTCCAGGTAGCCGAGGTAACGGCTGCGGTCATATTCCGGCGGCGGATCGTGCAACACAGACTGGTTGGCCGGATTCGTGGTGAGACAAAGACGATAGGTGTAGGCCTGGAGCCGCTTGTCCCCTTCGCCAGTCGTGCCGGGCAGGAATGTGCGGGTCTCGTAGTCCTGATACACAACGCCGGCATGGAGTTCGTTCGTTTCGGCGCGGCTTTCGCGCCCCACCCGGTACGGGACGCCGGCCGAGGCCGCCAGATCGCCTTCGTAGGTAGCATCGATCAATACGCGGCCGCGCAGTTCCACGTCTTCGCCGGTCGCGCGATTCACCACCCGCAGTCCCACCGCGCGGGTACCCGACCGCAACGCTTCCTTCAACCGATGATGGCGGAAGACGCGAATACGCTGCTCGGCAGCCACCATCTCGTCAAACACGCGTTCGGCGACCGAAGGCTCGTAGTAATACCCTTCGCGACACAGCTTGGCGTTCGGATGCGACGCCCCGTAACGTTTCACATAGTCTGCATACACGCGCCCGGTGAACTCGCGAAACAAACCTCCCACCGCTTCCCGGGTCTCGATGTCGGACTTGCCCAAACCGCTGGCAGCCATCCCGCCCAGGTGTTTGTGGTACTCGACTAACGCGACCGAATGTCCCAGCTGCGCTGCCGACACTGCCGCCGCGATTCCACCGGGCGTGCCCCCGTAGACAACGACGTCGAAGGACTGGCTCGCCAAGAGCAACGCAAAGAAGACAGCCGTCATTTCACGCCCAACTCCGGCAGGCGAAACTCAGAGATCTCGATGTCTTCTTTGTTAGTCGAATAGATCACCCAAAGCGACCCGCCCTGCTCGATGGCGTGCGGATACTGGAGACTGCCGCCCGTCTGGTTTCGGGCATTGTAGCGCTTGGGCGCGGCCTTGGCCCGTAATGCCAGGGGCCGCTCGTACACCCAGCCATCGCGGCTGAACGAGATCGCCAGCGGATCACGGCCTGCCGGGTTGGGATTGTTGATGAGATAGAACCAGCCATTCGACAGCCGCCCAACGTAATTCTTGCTGGTGGCGTCCGGATAGTTCGTCAGCGCCGGCGCGGGAAACGTGCGGCCGCCGTCGCGGCTCACCGTGCGAATCAGCTTTCGGGAACGGTCGCCGTCGCGAATGATCATCTGTACCGAGCCGTCGGCTGCCTCGTAGACGGTGGGCTCGTCCATGCGGTGGTAGGGCGGCTTGTTCGTGATCGGCACGCGCTGCCAATCATCGCGAACGCGCTGCCGCCGCCAAAGCGAAAAATCCATATTGCGGTCGCGGCAGGGCATGGTCCACCAACCGGCAATCTGCACGGGCGGAAAGTTATTCATGCAGTCGTCCGCGTAGAGTCCATCTGGCCGCCATTGCTTTCCGGTCCAGGTGAACGCCATCAGCTTGAGGTTGTGCCACACCACATCCTTACCGCGACGCCCGTAAGCTGCACTCTCGACGAGCGCGCCCAGAGCGCGTAGCTTTCCTCCCTCTACAAACAAACCGCGGGTGATCCAGCGCTCCGGACCTTGGGGACCATCCGGGTCCGGAGCGAGCACCTCAGCCGGACTCCAATTGTGCCCGTCGCGGCTGCGCGAGTACCGGATCATCTGGTCCGGATCCTCCTCGTGCACCGCGGCCGACGACCAGGCCGCCCAGAATTCGCCGCCGTGATGCGCCAAATACGAATGAAGATTGAATCCGGAGCGCCCTTCCTCGCCGCGAAACACCATCGAGTGGCGCCCCTTGGCCAGGGGCAACTCGGTGGGACGCCCTAGCAGGGCGTCGTCGGCGAGCAGGCGCTCCACGCGAGCATGATCCAGAACAAACCGGTTGATCGCCGCGGCCACTTCGCCGGGCCGCTCCATCGGCAGATAGTGCGACGCTCCCGTCACCCACGCGAGCTCAATATTGGCG
>JAEUQD010000921.1 GCA_016789925.1 Bryobacterales bacterium
TCCAGGTGGTCGAGCTTGCGCTTCACCAGGAGGGCGGCTTCGACGATCTTCGAATACGGGCACTCGGAGGGGTCGAGATCGATCAGGATGAAGTCGGGGTTGTCCAGTGATTGCACACGGCTCATCCACGGGTTCTGATCGATACAGCCGAGGTTGGTGAGGTAGAGCAGTTCCGCGAGACCTCCACCGATCACCTGGCGCCGCAGTTTGCCGTCTTCGGCGACAATCGTCTCCTGGCGAATCCAGTCTGGAAAGCCGCCCGTGGCGGTGTTCTTCTGAAAGAAGCCTTCCTTGGCGATGCCGTCGGGGTAGCGGCGCAGCGAAAGCGGCCGGTCGAGCAGATGAGGCAGCAGCAGCGGCGCGACCGCGTTGTAGTAGTCGAGCACATCGCGCTTGGTGTAGCCGTCTTGCGGGTACCAGATCTTGTTCAGGTTCCTGACGTGGAAGCTCTGTTTGCCCGCGGGGATGTTCCCTTCCCTGGCGTCGGGTGGGAAGAGTACGGGGCGGGGCGGCGCCGCGGTTTCGGCGGCCTGGCGTGTGCAATCCGACGGGTTGAGATCCTCGCGGAGGCCCACGAACACCGGGGCCCGGAGGCGACCTTCCTCGGTCCAATGCAGAAACTTCACGGCGCACACCACCTCAGGGCGCACCCATTGGACCGTGCCGGGGAACTTCGGGATCTCGCGAAAGGGGCACTTGGGCTGGACCAGCAGATCGAGCCTGGCGCGGATGGCGGCCATGAGCTTCTGGTCGAACCCGGTGCCGACGTTGCCGGCCCAGTGGAGCACGCCGTTGTCGAACACGCCCAGCACCAGCGCGCCGAAATAGTCGCGTTCGCCGTGGGTGTAGCCCGCGATGATGAACTCCTGCTGCCGCGAGACCTTCACCTTCATCCAGTCGCGGGAGCGGCCGGAACAGTAGGGGGAGTTCGCGCGCTTGGCGACGATGCCTTCGAGACCCTGCTGTCGCGCCGCTTCGAGCAACTCCACGCCGCTGCGCTCAAACTGCGGGGAGAGGCGCGCGGGGTCGCCGGGTTTGAGGATGCTTTGGAGGATCTGGCGGCGCTCGGCGAGTGGTGTGCGGCGCAGGTCGCGGCCGTTGAGATAGAGGAGGTCGAAGACGAAGTAGAGGACCGGACTGGTGCGGGCAAGGGCAGCGACGGCCGACGGGTCCGACGCCATGATGCGCGGTTGCAGGCGCTCGAAGCTGGGGCGTCCGGCGGGGTCGAGCACTACCACCTCGCCATCGAGGATGGCGGACGTGGCGTTCACCTGCTGGTGGAGCGTCGCGAGCTCGGGATACTGACGCGTGATGGGCGTACGCTTGCGGGAGAAGAGCGCAGTTTGGCCTTCGGAAAGGAATGCGAGTCCGCGAACGCCGTCCCACTTCACTTCGTAGAGCCACTCCGCGCCGCGCGGAACCGATTCCGAGAGCGTGGCCAGCATCGGCTCGAAAGGCTCGGGCAGGGGGTCGGCCTGCTCGGGCGCCGCAAGGCGCGACGGAAACTCCTGCGCGATTTCCTCCTGCGTACGCCCGCTGATCACGCTCACGTTGTGCTCCGCAATGTCCCACTGCGATTGCGCGTGCGCGTCTTTCTTCTTGATCAGCAGCCACTCGTTGCCTTTCGGCGTCTTCATGCGCACGAGGGCAAAGTCGCCGCGAAGTTTCCGGCCGCGCAGGTGGAACTTGAAATCGCCGCGGGCGAGTTGCTCTTCGGCCGTGGCATCGCCCAGCAGGTCGTAATGGCCGGTATCCCAGAGCATCACGGAGCCGGCGCCGTAGTTGCCCTTGGGAATGTTGCCTTCAAACCCGCCGTAGGAGATGGGGTGATCCTCCACCATCACGGCCAGTTGTTTGGCATTGGGGACCAGG
>JAEUQD010000942.1 GCA_016789925.1 Bryobacterales bacterium
AACTGGGGGCCTGCGGCCCTTCTTAGTTTCTTCTCCACCTCCTGCCGCGAATCCGGTTTCCCCCCGGCGGGCCACCACGGCGACTTAGTCGAGATCGCCATCAACGTGAGCAGGTTATCCGTAGACAGTCCACCCACATAAAGATAGGAGTCTGTCCCCTCCAGTCTCACGACGCGCCTCCCGTCGGTGGACAGATCGACTTCGGCGATGGTCTCCACCTTCTGTGCTCGTGATGCATCCGCTTTGCCCGCCGCAACCGCGGCAACCGAAAGAACATCGGTGCCGATCGGCGCGTTCCTCCAAGCCAGGGCATGAAATGCAAATGCAGTCTGCCCAATAGCTACTGTTCCTAACATCTGGCCTTCGCTGTTCGTCTGCTTCTTACTCACCAGGAAGCACGCTACATCGCCGGCGGTAGCCGGCGGCGACGGGCAGGGATGCCTCGCGCTGAGTTCATCGATCTTCGCCTTCACCACCCGGTCCCTGTTCGATAACGTTCCGCCAGGGGGAGCATACGAACTCGGCAACCCGAAGACGATCATGCGGGCCGTGTCCGAATCGCGCTTCAGGTCATCCAGCAGGATCCCGAACTTCGGACTGGCGGCGGGGTAAACCTGCCAGCTACTCTCCGGAACCATCAGAGGAAAGAATACCGGTGCGCTGTCCGTGGTCACGACCGTTGGCGGGGCGGCGCGCAGCCGCGCCACCTCCGTCTGCAACGCCTGCACCTGCCCGCGCAACGCAGTAATCGTCTCGGCGTCGTTTCGCTGCTGTTGCTGTTGCGGCGGCGAATCGCTCTTCTGGTCCAGCAGCAGGTCGCGCTGGCGCAGCCGTCCCTGGAGCAGAGCCACCTCCTCTTGCAGCTTGCGAATGCGCTCGTTTGCCGCATCGTTCGGATCCGCCTTCACGTTGGACGTGGCCTGCGCCTGCCGCTCCAGCTTCACGGCCTTATCCTTGTAATCCTCGAGTTCCTTCTGCAATTGATCCCGGGCCGCGCCCGTTGCCCTTAACAATTGCAGCTCCACCGCCTGCGCATTGGCGAGATTCTGCGCCGCCTCTGCCCTGAGTTCGGCCTCGCGCGCCCGAATCCGCTCGGTCTCGGCCGCCTCGCGCTGCTGGTTGGCGACCTCGCGCTCCTGATAGAACGACCGCGCCAGTCCCGCCAACCCAATCACAGCCAGCGCCATCAGGCCAATCACCAGCCAACCCAACCGCCGCCGCTGCTCCAACAGCGTCCGCTTCTCTTGTTCACCCTTGGCCAGTTCCTGCGCCGTCCGCAGTTCCCGGTTTCTCCGCTCCTCTTCAGCTCGGTTCCGCTCTTCCTGCGCTTCGCGGCTGGCCCGCAGAAACTCGACGACACGCGAAAACCGCACCTCCCGCTTCGGCTTGTACTGCGCCGCCCAAGCCGAATTCCACCGGTTCTCCGCCGCCAGTTGCTCCACGTGGACCAGATCGGAGCCTTCCATCAGTGCCGCGCCCCTCGCCACGGTGTTCGCGACCTCCCGGAACCAATCGGCGTTCTTGGCCTCGGCCGAAACCCACTGCCTCAACATCGCCCACTTGCGGATCAGGCTCTCATGCGCGATGTCGATCACCGATCGTGGCGTCAACTCCGTGCCCGTCGTGCAGAACAGCAGCGAGTTCTCCCGTGCCGCATACGCCCGGATCGCCGCGTTAATGTGATTCCGCTCCGCGGCGGTTCGCGCGCCGGTGACCGCGTAGATCCAGCGCAGCCTGCCTGGGCGCCGCACGGCACGTCCGTCGATGGTTGTGGTCAAACACCGGAACAGCCGCTCCGCCCAGCCCTGAGTCTCCGCGGGCAGGCTGGTGTAAATCTCCTGGGCGTGGTCGTCCAGCGCCGAACCGCTCCGGCTCACGTCTTCGTAATCCTTTAGATCCAACGGCCCGCGTTCGCCTTCGCCACGCCAGTGGCGGAAGGTGCGCATCAGCGCATGCTGCAACACAGGAAGCTGATCGGGATCGTCTCCCGCATCGGTGAGCAGCCGCTGGACCAGCCTTGGCGTGATGTTTGCATTGGCGAGCGCCAGCGGCCTTTCCACCGCCGCCTGCCGTTGATCCAGCGTCAGCCGCGGAATCAGATACTGGCTCCTATTGAGCGCCTCGGCCAGACCCGGAAACTGCGTACAGTCCCCCAGAAACTCCGACCGCATCGTCAGCACGATGTAGATCGGCTCGTTAAACTCCTCGGCCGCCTGGATCAGCAGGCTCACAAACAGCGCCGCCTCCGCGCCCGTCCCCGGATGCCGGCTGTCGCGCGCAAACCGGAACAGCTCTTCAAACTGGTCCACCACCAGCAGCAGGCTTTCGCCCGCGCGCAGCTTGGCCGCGCGCACCGCTTTCACCAGCCCGTAACTGCTACTCTCGAGCATTTTGCGCAACTCCGCCGCATCGCGCATTCCCAGCACATCCTCGCTGGCCAGCGCCTGCGTCATCGCATGCAGCGGAGCGCTGCCCGGCCGCATGATGGCAATCCGCCACCGCGACCCCGTCCCCACCAGGTAGCCCCGGTACAACACCGGCAGCAATCCCGCGCGCACCAGCGACGACTTGCCGCTCCCCGACGTCCCTATCACCGCCAGAAACCGGTTCAGTGCCAACCGGTCGAGCAGTTCCCGCGTGTGCTCTTCGCGCCCGAAAAACAGCACCGATTCGTGCGTCTCAAACGAGCGCAACCCCGGATACGGGTTATCGAGCGCCAGAATGGGATCGAACTCAGTTGCCGTCATGGGCTGCGCTCGCTTTCCTCAGCGGGGACAGAAACGGCTCCAGCCGGCCCAGATCCACCCGATCGGGCTCCGACAATAACTGCACCGGATAGGTCGCGAACGGACCCGGATCGTCGAGCAGAAAAGCCTTCGACCGTAGCGGCGGGCGATTGTACAGCCGCTCGGCGGTACACACGTCCCAGGCATTCTGTTTCAGCCAGGGAACCGGCGCGGACTTGCGGAACAACAACACCCCTTCGCACTGTTTCAGCATTTGCTCATGCCGCTCGGCGAAGTTGTGCCGCGAGGGCAGGAAGACGTTCAGCCCCTCCTGGTTCTCGATCTCCGAACGCCAGCGCTCCGCCAGCGCCCGGTCTTCGTCCTCGCTCGGGTCGCAAATCAGGTACAAGCCATGACTCACTCCATTGGTCTGGACAGGTTCCGGTGTGGCCACGGGCGCAGAAATCAACCGGATGGCGGCCTGAATCATCTCGCGCTCGTTCGTGCCGGTCAGAACGCGCGTCGTTGCCGGCAGCCCCTCCAACTGCGACACCGCGTCGAGGAAACGCTTCTGTGCCCCGCTGGCTCGCGACCGCGCCTGCGGGTCCACCCAGATCAATGGCTTTACGCCGAGTTTAGCCACTTCGCGAAGCTGG
>JAEUQD010000949.1 GCA_016789925.1 Bryobacterales bacterium
CGATGTCGATGTCGGTCCGCTGTTCCAGACGCCACGCGAGGCCGCGCGCATGGCGGTCGAAAACGACGTTCATATTCTCGGTGTGTCGTCGCTGGCCGGCGGCCATCGCACGCTGGTTCCCGAAGTGATCGAGGAACTGAACCGGTTGGGACGACAAGACATCCTGGTTGTGGTGGGCGGTGTGATTCCCCCGCAGGATTACGCTTTCCTGCGAGAGGCAGGCGCAGCCGGCGTGTTTGGACCGGGCACGGTAATTCCCGTCTGCGCGAGGCAACTATTGGAGATGCTGCTGGCAAACCTGAGTGAAGCTCGTGTCTGAGGCCTCGGCCACCGAACCCGCGGCGTTACGCCGGCGGCGCAGGCTGTCGTCCCGCGAATACGTCGAGGGTGTCCTTGCCGGCAATCGCGTTATCCTGGCCCAAGCCATCACGCTCATCGAAAGCCGGCTGGAGTCGGACGCCCAACTGGCCCACGAGGTGTTGGAAGGCGTCCTCCCGCATACCGGGCGAGCCCGCCGGGTCGGCATCACCGGAGTGCCTGGCGTTGGCAAGAGCACATTCATCGACGCGCTGGGCCTGCACATGATTCGCGGCCGCGGCGAACGTTTGGCCGTGCTTTCCGTCGACCCGTCGAGCCCCGTTTCCCATGGCAGCATCCTGGGTGACAAAACCCGTATGGAGAAACTGTCGCTGGAAGAGCAGGCGTTCATCCGGCCTTCGCCGGCGCGCGGCCACTTGGGCGGCGTGGCACTGCGGACGCGCGAGACCATCCTGCTCTGCGAAGCGGCCGGCTACCAGAACATCCTCGTGGAGACGGTCGGCGTGGGGCAATCGGAAACGGCTGTCCGCTCGATGACCGATTGCTTTGTCCTGCTGATGATCGCCGGCGCAGGCGACGAATTGCAGGGAATTAAACGCGGCATTATTGAAATGGTGGACCTGATGGCCATCAACAAGGCCGACGGCGACAACCGCGCGAAGGCGGAACGAGCCCGCGCCGAGTATGCCAGCGCGCTGCACCTGCTGGCGCGGCCCGCCGACGGTTGGACAGCCCCGGTGGTGACCTGTAGCGCGATCACCGGCGAAGGAGTCGCTCCGATCTGGGACCTTGTTTTGGAACATCGCGCCACGCTCCAATCCAACGGCTGGCTCGACCGCCGCCGGCATCAACAGGCTCTGGAGTGGATGCGCGAACTTGTGATTTTCGGTTTGGAAGAACAATTCCACCGCTCCCCGCTGGTGGAACGGAATCTCTCTCAAATCCAGGAGGAAGTCGTGGCCGGGCGGTTGAGCCCGTTCAGTGCTGCCCGCCGTCTGCTGGATTTCAGCCGCTGCAAGGAGTGACTAAGGACCTTATATGTATTCACTACCATTTCCGATCATGACCGCCGACGAAGCGGCCACCCTCATCCATGACGGACAAACCCTGGGTTTTTCCGGGTTCACTGCCGCCGGTTCGCCCAAAGCCATCCCACGTGCCATTGCACAGCGCGCGGAACTGGAGCATCACGCCGGGCGTCCGTTCAAGATCGGCGTGCTCACCGGCGCTTCCACCGGACCGTCGCTCGACGGCTCGCTTGCTCAAGCCGAGGCCATCGACTTCCGCACTCCCTATCAGTCCGATCCGGTGCTCCGGTCCCAGATCAACACCGGCAAGGTGCGCTTTGTCGACATGCACCTATCGCTCCTGCCGCAGGTCGTGCGCTATGGATTTCTCGGCCCCGTTCATTGGGCCGTCGTGGAGGCCTGCGATATTACACGCGGCGGCGGCATTGTGCTGACCTCCGCTGTCGGGGCCGCGCCTACCTTCCTGCACGAGGCCGATAAGATTCTGATCGAGCTGAACTCCAACCATCCGCCGCACCTGTTGGGCATGCACGATATCTTCGAACCGAAGGATCCGCCGGCCCGGTCGGAAATCCCCATTTATTCGCCGTCGGACCGCATTGGTTCGCCTGTCTCTATCGTGGACCCGTCCAAGATTGTGGGCATCGTGCTCACCGCTCTGGACGACGAAAGCACCGCCTTCTCCGATCCGACGCCGGCCACGCAGCAGATCGGACACCTGGTGGCGGATTTCCTGGTCGGCGAGATGCGAGCCGGCCGCGTGCCGGCGCACTTCCTCCCGCTGCAATCCGGCGTCGGCGATATCGCCAATTGCGTTCTGGCATCGGTCGGTGGGCACCCGGATATTCCCAACTTCGAAATGTACACCGAGGTGTTGCAGGACTCTGTGATTCCGTTGCTCGACAGCGGCCGCTGCAAGTTCGCCTCGACGTGCTCGCTCACGCTGAGCCCCGAGCGGATGAGCGAGGTCACGGGTAACCTCAACTTTTTCAAGAAACGCATCGTCATGCGCCCACAGGAAGTGACGAACCATCCGGAGGTCGTCCGCCGCCTGGGCGTCGTCTCGATGAACACCGCCATTGAGGTCGACTTGGGCGGCAACGTCAACTCCACGCACGTCATGGGCCGCCAGATGATGAACGGCATCGGCGGCTCCGGCGACTTCACCCGCAACGCCTATCTGTCGATCTTCAGTTGCCCGTCGACGGCCAAGGGAGGCAAGATCTCGACGATTGTTCCGCTGGTGAGCCATATGGACCACTCGGAGCACTCCGTCCAGATTGTCG
>JAEUQD010000972.1 GCA_016789925.1 Bryobacterales bacterium
GTCTTGCGTGGCTTTCCTGCCACTTTGCTCGAAGATGTCAGCCGCTATCCCGACCTGGCGGACTTGTCCGCCGATGCTCGCTTCCAACAATTGTGGAGTCAGTTCAGATCAAGGAGATAACTTCATGTTGATTGAATACAAGATCAGTTCCCACCAGGGAGTCATCACTGTCACACAACGCATCGAGCCGGACAGTAGTCCTGTCAAGCTTCCCCCTTCCGGCATCGAGGAAACGCCACTTGGGGGCAAACAACTTGGCAAGAACACCACTGAAACGCCGCCGGTGAGTAAGAACCGCCTGATCAAGGGAGAGGTGGGAAGCGGCCCCGGTGGCAAGACCGACACCGGTGGGGGGCGCGCCGGCTTAGGCGCAGTGATTGCTTTCGGCCCCGTCGTGCTCTTGGGCGCGGGCTTTTCGGCCGATTCCGGAAGTGGACCTGGCAGCAAGACCGACCCGGGTGGCGCACCGCGCGGCAAGGCCGACCCCGGTGGTGTACCTCGCGTCAAGGCCGGCAAAGAAGGAATCAAGAAACGGTGAGACCGCCATGCAGTTCTACATGCCGAGACAGAAACACGACTTCTGGTGTTGGGCCGCCGTCACGGTCAGCATCGATTACTGGCTGTCGCAAGACAGCGCCTGGAACCAGTGCGAGGTCGCCAGATTTGTGCACGGACAGGATTGCTGCGCCAATCGCGCGACCGCCACTTGCTGTATGGATCCCGAGCCGCCTCCCTGCAACCGGGCTGCGTCGCTCAGCGATGCCTTGCATTCGGTGGGCAGGTCCCACGTGCGAATCCCAGCCCCGCTGAGCTTTGACGAAATCGTGACTCAGATCGATGCCGGCCATCCCATTGGTGTTCGCATTGGTTGGTACGGTGGCTCGGGGCACTTCGTGGTGATCCGTGGCTATCACCCGTCGCCATCGGGTGCTCACAAAGTCGATGTCGCCGATCCGTACTACCGCAGCGGCCGCTGGTATTACGAGGATTTCCGGGATGCTTATCAAGCAAGTGTAGTCTCAGGCGGCGGCCACTGGACTCACTCCTACCTCATGACGGATTAGCAAAGGAGTCAATCCATATGCCCTTGAAGAAACACTCACCGCCGGCTATAGCCGTTGAAGCGCTGGCCCCCGGGATAAAAGAGTTTGCAGACTTGGATAGCCCGGTGATTTCCATTCCCATATCGGCCTGGTCTGGGTTCAACGTTTTCACGCTTCAGATCGATCACCTTGCCGAGGGCCTTGGCGCTGCGGTCCAGGTCGGCTGGCGGTTCGTGTCACCAAACCAGGACGCTGCCGCCGACGTGGTTGCCGGAAAGTCCGGTGATCAACAGCCCAGAGTGATTAATCTGTTGCGCTACGCTGCCGATGACCGTCCTCTTCAGGCGGTTGCCGCGGTCCAGTCCCTTCCGGAGTTGAATGAGTCCGAGTATGAACTCAGAGTGCTCCGTATCCCAGGCATCCTCCTCGAAGCCTTCTGGCTGGTCTCCGCGGAGGGCAACCGTGACCTGCTGGTTCCCGTACTCACGCGATCCAGCCGATTCAAACGGATGAACGCATATCCGGTCACCGAGTTTCTCAAAATCGCCCGCGTTCTCGCGGATGAATTCCTGAAGTTCGACCACACCGAAGATGTGTGACTACGCCTAGCCTTTCCGGGTCTTCATCGATCAGAATGCGGATCGAACCACTCACCGACTGGCATTCAGCGCTCAAGTCAGTTGGTGATCGTCATTCCGGCGGAACTCTTGATGTTGAGCGGGCTGCCGATGCGGGTGAACGCACTGAGCAGAGGCCGGAACGCGCAGGTGACCTGCACCGACACCAGCGACCCAGGGTCCGCATTCGGGGTCCACGTCACGGTTGTGGTGAGGTCCGCGGAAAGCGTTCCGATCATCGTGGCCTTGGTGATCGAGTCCAGTTGATTCAACGTGGCCGGCGTCTTGCTGCTTGATCCGTGAACAGAGGCATAGCGGGCGGCTTGCTGAGCGGCGTAGGCGAGCGAGTTGTAGGTGAACATCAACCGCCCGAAGTCGATCAGTCCGAAGAACATCAGGATGATCACCGTCAGCGCCAAGGCCCCTTCCACGATGGCGCCGCCGCGCCGGCTGCGTCGCGCTCTCATTGGGCTCTCATCAAGGCGACCGCCGACACCGGAATCGACGAAGGGATTCCCGGATACGGGCATGTAGTCGTGAAAGTAGCCTGGGTTTGCACCCGGATGTAGGTGTACTTCGGCGTACAGGACACGCTGGTGCAGTCAGCGACTGTCCCGTCCGAGCAGCCACACAGCTTGGCCGGCGTTACCGTCAGCGACGGAACCTCCGGTGCGGCGCGCGTGGCGGCCAGCGATATCCCGGCGGTGTCGTCGACGCTGGCCGTGGAACGGGATCCGAAGATCGCGGCCGCCCGAGCGGCGGACGTCACCTCCACACTCATGTAGAAGACGCGGGCGAAGTCCACGGCGCCCATCACCAGCAACGCCATCACCGGAACCGCCAGGGCGAGTTCAATCAGTGCCGAACCCGAACGCAAACGCTTGCAACTTGCCATCAACTACTCCACCATCGCCACGCCATTCTTCAGCGGCGGACCCGAAGACAGTCCGCTGTAGTCGCTGCCCAAACTGCTGGATCCCGACAGTTCAAACTTATCGGCCACGAGCACGGTGTAGGCGGCGACCGAACTTCCCCCGGAGAGCTTGAGAGTGTTGTTCCGAAGGTAAACGGCTCCTTCCAGCCAGCTACTGGTGCCGCCGGAAAGCGTTGAGGGCTTGGCCGTCGGCGCCGCGCGGTCTTCAAACAGGAGGATGCCGGCATACGGACCCGAAGTGGGCGCTTTCAGTTGGAAGTCGCCGCCACCGCTGAGCGTGAATCCTCCGAACGCGTAGCTTCCGTTAAAGGTGTTGTAGACGGTAACCCCATTACCGACAACTTTAGAACTGCCGCCGCTCATGTCCAGACCCGTACCCACCATAATGTAGGTTCCCGGCAGCATCGTGAGTTGTCCCCCACCGCTGACGACAATACCCTTGCAATAGACACCCGGGCTGATGGTATCGGCGCCGCCGCCCAGTTTGTAGCCGGTGTAATCGCAGCCACCGTAGGCGGGCGGGGTCAACGACGCCAGCGGATCCGTAATCGGGGTCACTCCAGTAGTTGCCGTGGGTGTGATCGGGCAACTCGAGGAACTGGCCACGGACCCGACCACCTTCACCGAACTCGCCGTGATGCACGCGCTGCCGCTCAGGTTGACGGCCTTCGAGGCGCTGGAGTTGACGAAGATGCCGCAACTGACGTTCACCGCGGCTGAGCCGCTCATTTTGAGCCCATCGTTTTCGCTCGGGTCCAGGGCATAGACGCAATTGGGATCCGGGCCGGGCTTGGCGACCGCCCGCGTGCGCAGTAACTGGCTGCCAACTCCCAGCGCCTGCATGAAGTAGGTGGGACCGCTGGCCGTCACAATCACCTCCCCGGCCGAATTCTCGGTCGTGTAGTCGCCTGACGATGGCGGGAAATTCACGGTTACCGTGACTCCATTCGACCCATGCGTGAACCCGTGCTGTTGCGCCGCCAGCCGGGCCGCGGCCGTCGCCTGGTCCGCCCGCCCCGCGGCCCGCTCCAGCGTGGCCGCCAGTGCCGCCGCGTCCGCCGCCGTCTGCTGGCGAACCCGGCGCAAGTGCAGCGACCCGACATCGATCGCCAGGCCCGCGAAGCCGAACAGGACAACGGCGGAAACCGCAATCAGCAACAGGACGAAACCTCGGCGCGCGTGCCGTCTGGACATGGCCAACTCCAAGTTCAGTGTGCTCTAGGCGCCGGCGTCACTCCCATCGGGCGATCAACTGACTGGCGCACAATCTCTGTCTTATTCCCCCGGACACCATGGGAGGTGGATCGGCCTTGGCTGTGTTTCAGTTCCATGCCGACCGGTCGCCCCATTACCGGCTCAGGTCGCCATCGATCAGAATGTCGATCGAGGAAGCGCCTTCAATCGAAGTCGCGGTCGTCGAGTTGGTGCCCCACAGGGCATTAGTGCCCCACAGCGCACTGAAGCCTGTAGCCGAGGTCGAGCCCCAGACCGCCGAGGTACCCCACAGCGCGTTGCTGCCGTTCACCAGAACATTGGTGCCCCACACGGCGGAACTGCCCCACAGGGCGCTCGTTCCCCACAGCGCATTGGTGCCCCACAGCGCGCTATTGCCGCAAATCGCCGTTCCCCACAGTGCGTTGGCGGACCAGAGGCTGGTGTTCGAGCACAGCGAGCTGTAATCCGACGTGATCGACACCGTATTGGAGGTCGGGTCGAAGTACGCTATCGGCGACCGTGCCGCCAGGCCGGACGTCGCCACTGCCTTGTTCGTGAGCGCCGCGCCCAGGTCGAGGTAGCCCGCGCCCACGGTGAAGATGTCGTGCTGAATGGGGAAACCCGCCGGATAGTCGGCCAGTGCCTGCTCCAGGCCGCTGCTCATCGTGGAAACCTGCTGTTGCAGGAGCGCGATGGCGTCCAACTGATCCTGAAGGTCTTGCTGGTAGCCCGACATTTCTTCCTGTTCGATGCCCAGAACGGCGGCGGCCTCATCCAGCTTCGTCTTGGCGGACGCTTGCGCGCTGAGCGCGGACTTGAGCTTGTCGTTCGCGGACCTCAACGCGCTTTTGGCATTGTCCAGAGTCTTGAGGGCCGTGTTGGCATTGGCCTCGGCCGTGTCGGCCGCCAGGTCCGCCGCCTTGTACGCGTTGAGCGCGTTGGTCATGTTGGTCGAGTTTTCCGCCGTCTTGGCGCTGTCGTACACCTTCTTTAGCTGGAGGTAGTAGGCATATGCGGCGTCGGACTGCGCGCGAAGACCCTGGGCATAGGCGACCGCAGCGTCATACGCCGCCTGGGCCTGGTTCACCGTATTCTGAGCCGCCTTCACACCGGCCTGCGCGGCGGCCACGTTGTTGGTGGCCTGCTGATAGGCGGCGAGCGCGCTGTCGTAAGTGGCTTGCTTCGAAGCAACGACTGACGCCTGGTCCGAAACCACCTTCTGATAGGCGGGCAGGCTCAGTTGTGCGCGCTGAATCGCCAGGTTCAGCTTCTTCACCTTCACGGTGTAATCGAAGTAGAAGTTTCCGTACGTCCGGAAGTCCTTCGAGGCGGTGAGCATCAGCCGCGCCTTCACCTGATCCGGCGTCAGTTTCGACTCGGAATGAAGCAGGCAGGCCACCGCGCCGCTGGTAACGCCCGCGGCCATGCTCGTGCCACTCAGGTTGAGAAACGTCGATCTGGTGTTCAGCGAGGCCTTCGAGTTATAGCTCAGCGGATCGACGACATTGGCCGGATACGCCTTGGAAAGGTAGCCGGCATCCAGTGCTGAATCGATCAGGTTGCCCGGAGCCACCAAGTCCGGCTTCACAATGTGGTCGATGGCCGTGGGACCCTTCGAGCTGTAGGTAGTGATCTCGTCGTCGCTACGCAGCGTTGTGCCGGCGGTCCGCGTGGCGCCTACCGTGATCACGAACGGGCTGTTGGCTGGCGACTGGATCGTGCCATAGCCGTCATTATTGTAAGCCTTCAGGCGGCCTTCATTCCCCGCCGCGACCACCACCACAATGCCGGCCTTCCACGCCTTCTCCACGGCCTTGCACAACGGGTCGGTGACGAACGTGGTGTAAATGCGGCGCCCCAGCGAAAGGTTAATGACACGGATGTTGTGCTTGCCCTTGAGCGCAATAGCGCGGTCGATCGCTTCGATCACCAGGCTGTCGGTGCCCATCCCCTTGGCGTCCAGCACCTTCAGGTTGACAATCTTGGCGGTCGGCGCAATCCCCTTGATCACGCGCGTCGAGCCCGACAGGCTGGTGTAGTAGCCGTTACCGGCAATGATCCCGGCAATGTGCGTCCCATGCCCATAGTCGTCCTTGCCGTTGTAGCGGGCTGGATTGTCGGTCCCGTCCGCCTTCTTCTTGGGAACCAGGAAGTTCTCGCTGTACACCACCCGGCCTAGCTGGACTCCCGTGGACGACACGCCTGTCTTGCCATAGGCATCGCCCAGGTCCTTGAAGTTCTCGTTGACACCGCTGTCGATCACGGCGATGCCGACGCCGGTCCCCGTCTTGCCGAACGTCCAGGCGACGTTGGCGTTCACCGTGGCGGCAACCACGTCGAGGTTCGCCGACACCGGACGGTCCGGGGCGACGAATTCCACCTCGGGGTCGGCAGCGAGCTGCTGCGCTTCCGCTTCACTCAGCGAAACCGCCGCCGCGGCCACGTTCTCGAAACGGTCTCTCCAGCCAAAGCGGCTCAGCCGCAGGTGTACGTCCGCTCCGGCGCGCTCCTTAAGAACCACGATGTAGGGGCGCTTGGCCTCCGGGTCCTGAAGCTGGTCGCTCGATATCGGTTGGGCGTTCATCAGCCAACCGGGGATCGCAAGCAGGAGGAAGGGAAGGGTGAAGAGTCGCATTTGGTGAATCCTTGACACTCGGCCCAGCTAGATGCACACCGGGTGCCAGAACTCCAGCAACGGAAAAGGTGAATCAATTGAAAGACTTAGTGTTTTGCGTCCGCCGCGGTACCGGACAGTCTGTCCGCCATTCGCATCGTGGACCGGACAGTTTGTCCTGTTACCGCCGCCCGATTCGTTCTAGTACCGTCGCCTTCGCCATCGCCGGCGGCGACCACCAGTCAGTTCCGCCCATTTCAACGCGCCCCGGTCTGCTATCCCTTCCCCCATCTTCCCCAACCTCGCCCTCCAATCAACCAGGAAACATCATCTTTTTCTCTTGACATCCGATAGCCGGCCATGATACTCTCCCAGATAGAAAGGACCAGTGTGTCTTGCCCCCGACAAACGGGGCGAGACTCCCTGGTCCTTTTTTATTTTTATTTTTTTTAAAAGGATTCCGACAATGCCGAATCAATCCGGACCGAACACGCCCCAAGGCAAAGCCGCGTCGTCGCGCAATGCCACCCGCCATGGACTCACCGCCATGCACCCGGTCGTTACTGAAACCGACCGCCCCGAGTTTGAGGCCCTTGAGGCTCATCTCCGCTTTTCCCTCGCCCCCACTGGATTCCTCGAGGAACTCACCTACAGCCGCATCCTCATCTCCGCCTGGAACATGCAGCGCGTTCTCAAACTCGAAAACGCCCTGCTCGAAGACTCCCTCGGCGAGGACCCCCTCAACCATCCCGACACCGAAAAGCAG
>JAEUQD010000982.1 GCA_016789925.1 Bryobacterales bacterium
TGCGGCTCTTTCTCCCGCGACAGTTTGATGCACTTCGCATAGCAGCCACCTTCGAAGTTGAATACGCCCAAGGGGCCCCAGCCGTGCTCGTCATCCCCGATCAGGCCGCGCCCCGGATCGGCTGAAAGCGTCGTCTTGCCGGTTCCCGAGAGTCCGAAGAACAGCGCGGTTCTGCCATCGGCGCCCACGTTCGCCGAACAGTGCATGGGCAGCACACCCTGTTCCGGCAGCAGGTAGTTCAGGATGGTGAAGACGGATTTCTTTAGTTCGCCGGCATAGCTGGTTCCGAGAATCAACACCAGCCGCCGCGTAAAATCGATCACGATACAGGTGGACGACCGGGTGCCGTCTTCTTCCGGAACCGCCTGAAACAAGGGCGCGAAGATAAGCGTGAACTCCGGCCGGTGATCCTCCAGTTTCTCGTAAGCCTGCCTCAGGAACAGTTGCCGCCCGAACAGCGCGTGCCAGGCCCGCCGCGTCACAACGCGGACCGGAAGTTGATACCGTTCATCGGCCCCGGCCAGCAGGTCCTGAACAAAAACCTCCTGCCCTTGAAAGTGCGCCAAAACCTTGCGGTAGAGTTGCTCGAACCTCGCGCCGTCCATCGGCTGGTTGACTGCGCCCCAGTTCACCGTGGATTCCGTCGTCGCGTCTCGCACGACGAACTTGTCGCGGGGCGAACGTCCGGTGAAGTGTCCCGTCCGCACGACAAGGGCGCCGTTGCCCGCCAGCACGCCCTCGTGTCTCTGGATGGCCGCCTCCACCAACTTGGCTGTGCCCAGGTTCCAGTAGGCGATGTCCCAGTTCCGGAATCCGTGCTCTTCCAGACCGTGCTTACTTGGGCGAACTCCCGCGTTTTGCATAACTTTCCGAGGATACACAGTTTATCATGGAGATATGAGCCGGGGCCGCTGGAATGCGTGTCGGACAGCTTTGTTCCTCAGTAGCCTGACGGTGATTTCCGCCCAGGTCATTGAGTTCGAATCCGGCGGATTGAAGTACCTCACGCAGACCAAGAACGGCGTCACCGTTATGTTCGCTCATCTCCCGCTGCCGATCCGGGAATATGCCGTGGTGCAGGTGGCGATTTCGAATGGCTCCGCCATCTCCTGGAACTTCCGCCCGGAGGACTTTCGCTTTCTGCCCGAGGAAGGCGGTGCGGCCCAGGGTGCGCCGGCGGCGAAAGTTGTGGGCGAGTTTCTCAACCGCGGTGGCCGCGACGACGTGATCAAACTGGTCACAGCCTACGAGAACGGCCTGTATGGCATGGTCCGGGTTCGCTCCACCAATGGCTACGAGTCCCGCCGCCAGGCTGCGATGGCGGAACTGACGTCGGCGCGAATCAAAGCGGCCGCGGCGGCGTCCGCGATCGTGCTGGCGCCCGTGAAGTTGAAGCCGGGTGAGTCGACCGATGGCGCGGTATTCTTCGCCAATGGCGGGAAGTCGCTCGGGTCCGGCAGGTTGCTCGTGCAGGTGGCTGGGAATTCGTTTGAATTCACGACAGTCGCGACTGCGCCCCGCAAGCCGTAGATGATCACCCGTTTGTGGGAGACCCTGCCGCGCGCCGTGCATGAGCGGTTGACCGCCCTGCAACGGCACACGGTGGATCCGGCGGTAGCCTCCCGCTACCTCGCGCGCCTCCACGAAGAGAGACCCGCCGCGTTTGGATACCTGACGCAATCGGAAACTCACCTGCACTACCTTCTGGCAGTGTTTTCGTATTCGCGGTTCCTCTCCGACGAAGTAGTCGCCAAGCCCGAGTGGATCGAGTCGCTGGTTCATGCCGGGGAGATGCAACGGGTGTTGAGGGCGGAGGAGTACCAGGAGCGGCTGGACGGGCGGTTGGCGAGATTCGGGTCGGGGGAGATTCCGGCCGCCGAGTTTGCCCTCTTCCGGCGCGAGCAGATTCTGCGGATCCTGTTGCGGGACGTATTCGGGTACGCGACGCTCTCGGACGTCACCGAAGAGCTGTCTCATCTCTCCGACGCAATTCTCGACTGCGCCTACCGCCGCCTGCGCGACAACCTCATGAGCCGTTACGGGATGCCGGGGGCGGAGATGTCGATCATCGCACTCGGCAAACTGGGCGGGGCTGAATTGAACTATAGTTCCGACATCGACCTCATGTTTGTGTACTCGGAGCACGGGGAAACGGCGGGTCCGCACTCTATCTCGCACCGCGAGTTCTTCAAGAAGGTGTGCGTGCAGTTGACGGAGTTGCTGTCGACCTACACCCCGCATGGCAACTGTTATCGCGTCGATTTGCGGCTCCGGCCGGAGGGCACCCTGGGGGAAATCTGCATTTCGCTGGACGCGGCGCGGCAGTATTACAGCAAGCGTGCGCGCGACTGGGAGTTGCAGATGCTGATCAAGGCGCGCGTGGCGGCGGGCGAGCCCGCGCCGGGACGGCAACTGTTGGAGTTTGTCGAACCGCTGACCTACTCGTCGACACTGGACTTCTCGAAGGTGGAAGCCGTGTCGGAGGCGCGCCACCGGATCAGCGAGAAGCTCGCGCGGCGGCGGGGCAGCCGGCAGCCGTTCGACATCAAGCTGGCGCCCGGCGGCATTCGCGACATCGAGTTTCTGGTCCAGTGTCTCCAACGGCTCCACGGGGGCAAGGAGCCTTGGGTGCGACATGGAGGCACGTTGCTGGCGCTCGTGCGACTGCGCGACAAGGACCTGCTTTCGGACCATGAGTACTCCCGCCTGGCCAGCGCGTATCAGTTTCTCCGAACGCTCGAGCACCGGCTTCAGTTCCTCGAGGACCGGCAGACGCACGCGCTGCCTTCGAAAGCAGACGAACTGGAGCAGTTGGCCCGGCGGATGCCTCCCTCGGCGGCGGGCGCAACGGTTTCGGCGGAGACCCTGAGACAGCAGGTGGACTCTCACTTGGCGGCGGTTCGCGAGATTTATGAGCGTGTCGTGCACCTGCGTCTGCCGCTCCACTATGCGCCGGAGCCAACCGAGGTAGCCGCGGTGGAAGCCTCGACGCCGGAGCCGGTGTCGGTCAACTTGGGGCTGCTGATCAGCCATCGCGCGCCGGGTTTGGCGGACACTCTGTCGCGCAGCCATCTGCGCTATGGGGCACGCGCCCACGAGCATTTTCTCGAACAGATTGTGCGCAACCCGGAACAAATGCGCTGGCTGGATGAAGATCCTGTGCTGGCGCGCTACGTGGTCGACATTTTCGAGCACAGTCCGTTCTTTGCGGAGCAGTTGAACCGCAAGCCGGAACTGTTAGAAGAGGTGCGACAGATCCGGCTGGAGCCGGAGTCGCGGGTCCGATACGAAGATTTGGCTTTTGCCGATGTGGTGGAGTTGCGGCGTTTCTTCAACCGCGAGATGCTGCACATCCAGTGCGAGAGCATCTGTCTGGAGCGGCCGATTTTCGAGACGCTGCAGCGAACCTCCGCGCTGGCCGATTGCGTCATCGCGGCCGTGTACCGGATGGCTCTGCATTATGTGATCCGGCGCCAGCCCCCGCAATCGGCCACCTACACGCCAGGCAGCCAGATGATGGTGGTGGCGCTGGGGCGTCTGGGGATGCAGGAATTCGACCTCGCATCGGACGCCGACCTCGTGTTTGTTCTGCCGGACGAGGATACCAGCGAGACGCTCTTCTGGACCCGCGTTGCCGAACGGCTGATCGGGTTGCTGGGAGCATACACGGGAGAAGGCACCCTGTTCGCGGTCGATACACGGCTACGGGCAAACGGGCGCGAGGGTCCGCTCGTGCAAACCGAGGGGACCTACAAGGATTACTTCGCGCGCACAGCCCAGGCCTGGGAGGGCATCACCTACTTGAAGACTCGCGCCGTCGCGGGAAACACAGAGCGCTGTACCAGCTTCCTGAGCGATCTTCAGGATGTGGACTGGCGGCGATACGGGCAGGGGGGACGGTCGAAGGAACAGTTGCGGCAGATGCGTTTGCGTCTGGAGACGGAGCAGGGTACAGCCAATCCCCTCAAGGCCGGGCGCGGCGGGTTCTATGACATCGATTTTGTGTTGATGTATTTGCGGCTGCGCGGAGCGGGAATTTTCTATAAGGTGCTGAATACGCCCGCCCGCGTGGACGTCATCGAGAAAATGGGGCATCTGGACCGCGCCGAGGCCCGCTTTCTGCTCGACGCGGCCACCTTCTACCGGGCGGTGGATCACGCGCTGCGGCTGAGTTCGGGCCACGCGGAAGGACGGCTGCCCGTCGCTCAGGCACAATTAGAGATGATCTCGGAATTGGTCAGCCGGTGGACACCCCAGCATTTACACGACCAGCCGCTGCCCCAGGAAGTGGCTCAGATCCAGGCGCGCACGCGCGAGTACTTCGACAGGTTATTCGCATGAGGTGGTGGTGTCTGCTGGCGGTTATGGTGTGCGTGCCACTTCGGGCCACCCCACTGCAAGACGCCTTCGCGCACCTCTACAACTTCGACTTCGACCGCGCCCACCGCTCGATTGACACCCACGTCGCCGCGCAGCCGGATGATCCGATGGGGCCGAGCGTGCGCGCGGCCGCATACCTGTTCTATGAACTCGACCGCCTGAAGATTCTGCAAGCGGAGTTCTTCGCCGACAACAAGAAGATCTCGGGCGATGACAAACTGGCTCCGGACCCGGCGGTTCGTGACCAGTTCTTTACGTCGGTGGCGAGGGCGCAACGGCTGGCGCAAGCGCGGCTTCAAAAGGAGCAGGGAGACACCTCCGCCCTGTTTGCTTTTTCGCTCACCGAGGGCATGCGCACGGATTACATGGCGCTGGTCGAGAAGAAACAATTGCGCAGCCTGACCGCGCTGCGGCAGGCACAGAAGTACTCGATGGAACTGCTACAGCGGGACCCCTCGTTTGCCGACGCCTACCTGACGCACGGAATTTCCGAGTATCTGTTGGGGAGCCTGCCGTTCTTCATCCGCTGGTTTGTGCGCATTGACGGAACCAGCGGGGACAAACAGGCAGCGGTGGCGCACCTAGAGCGGGTGGCCGCCGACGGGCGCTACCTGGGACCCTTCGCCAAGATCCTGTTGTCGATCATCAACCTGCGGGAAAAGCGGCCCTACGTCTCCAAACGCCTGCTCGAGGATCTGACCCGCCAGTATCCGCGGAATAGGTTATTGCGCTTGGAATTAGAGAAACTGCGCAAGCGCTACCCGGGGAGTTAGGTTTTTCGCTACGACTCCGGTACGCTTCCGGGCGATCACGCGGCT
>JAEUQD010000988.1 GCA_016789925.1 Bryobacterales bacterium
CCCAAATCTCCCGTGGAATCAACACCACGGGACACGAAACCGGAGCCCGGCACGTCGCCGGCAGCCTCCCAAAGGCCGCCGGACCTTGCCGGAACGTCCGAAAACGCTTCCGCTAAGGTGGTGAATAACTAAAATCCCTTAACCTTCACCGCTAGGGGTACACTCGATGTGTGTCTATACGCCGCTAGCGCGCGCCAAGTAGCCGCTTGGCACGGAATAGCTGCTTGCCTTCCCGCGTCGCCGCCCCGCCTTTGTTCCCCGCGTTTCTCGACCCTTCCCGCTCCCGCACTAACTCTAACTCGTCTCCCTCCAGGCTTCCCGTGAACCGTAGCCGAGTCTGGTTAATCTGGTTGCCGGCCTGCTCCTGCGCCTCCACGACAAAGGTAACCAGTTTGCCGGCCACAATCCCACTTACAATCGGACTGCTCTCGTAGTCCCCATACAGCTTCCCGCGCAGTTGAGTCCCTTGCTGCTTCAACTGAAACGCCAGGTCCACCTTCTGCCCGTTCCGCACCTCCATCTGTCCCATCCAGATGCCCGACAGATCGGCGGCCCACGCTGCTCCGGCGTACAGTAAGGCAGCACTCCAGCAAGCGCGCATGGACTAACCCCTCAGAAACCCGGGCAGCGGACCCGTACTATCGGCAAAGCGCTCCACGCGAGCGCCAAACGCATCGAGCATCGATACATAGAGGTTCGACAGCGGGCTATCTTCGGCGTACACCAGGTGCTGTCCAGTCTCGATCCGCCCGCCGCCACCGCCCGTAACCACCACCGGCAAGCGGTGCGGATCGTGCTTGTTCCCGTCGCTCAAGGCCGACGCGAAAAGGACCATCGAGTTATCCAGTACCGTCGACTCGCCTTCCTTCATCCCCTTCAGCTTCTCGAGTAAGTAGGCGTATTGTTCCACGTGCCACCGGCTGATCAGCTTGTATTGCTCCAATTTGTCGGCGTCGTTCTGATGATGCGACACGTCGTGATGACCCGCGCTCACTCCCTCCAGAAACCGGAAACTGACATTACTCACGGCGTTACCAAACATGAAGGTCGCCACCCGCGTCGTATCCGTTTGGAAGGCCGTCGCGATCATGTCCAGCATCAGCCTGACGTGCTCCTGGTGGTCGCCCGGCCGGTCCGAAGGTGCGGCCTTTCCGTCGATCGGTGCTCGTGCTTTCCAGGTCTTCCGGGACGTATCGCCTGACCGCTCGACGCGCTCTTCCAACCCGCGCATCACCGACAGATACTCGTCAATCCGCAACCGGTCCGCCGTTCCTACCTGCGCCCGGAGCCGCTTCGCATCGCCCAGCACACGGTCCAGCAATAACGAATCCATTCGGGCGGCATTCCCCTGCGGCTCCGACGCGGCCCGGAACAGCCGCTCATACACCGACCGCGGGTTGATCTCGCGCGCCAGCGGCGTAGTAGGCGTGCTCCAGGCAATGTGAGACCCGTACACCCGCGTATAGCCCACCACCGCATCCACTCCAATCGCCACCGGAGTTACTCCTAACTCCAGCGACGCCAGCGGAGTCTCCTGCCCCGACTTCCGGGCCGCCACCTGGTCGACCGAAACTCCGTTGGCCAGGTCCGCGCCCGGCGTCTTCTTGATCGTCGTGCAGGTCAGGATCGCAGCTTCTTTGACGTAATGGCCATCGCCGCTCTTGGAAGCCTCGTTCCAAAGATTGCTCACCACCACAACCTTGTCCTTCACGCGCTCCAGCGGCGCCAGCGTCGGCGACAACCGGAAGTCCCGCCCTTTCCCTTCCGGCACCCAGGCCCCGACGTTCACTCCGTTCGGCATGTACAGCATCGCCATCCGCACCGGCGATGGGCCAGGCGTTGTCTCTGCCATACCCTCCAGCCAGGGGAGCCCCAGCGCGACGCCCGTGCCTTGCAAAAACGTTCTCCGGTTCAACCGTGACTTCATCGCTTCTGCTCCTTCCCTCGTCCTGCCTGGTACTGAAACGGAACGCTCATGACGATGGCCTCCACCAGGGCCTGCGCCCGGTAGTTCTCCGCCTTCACCTGCGCCACAATCTGGTCGACCGCGCAGGAATCGCGCAAGGCCAGTCCGCGGCCAAGCGAGTATCCCAACATCTTGTTCGCCAGGTTCCGCACAAACAGATCCTTGCGCGCCAGCAGCGCCCTCTTCAATCCCGCGATACCTTCCAGTTTAGTACCGTCGGTTAACTCGCCCGAGGCATCAATCGGCTTGCCGCTTTCTTCCTGACGCCAGCGCCCCAGCACGTCGTAGTTCTCCAGGGCGAACCCGAGTCCATCGATCTTGCTATGGCAGCTTGCGCACACCGGGTTGGTCCGGTGCTGGGCCAGGCGCTCCCGCATCGTCTTCCCCGCGCCTTCGTGCACTTCTTCGAGCGCCGGCACATTCGGCGGCGGCGGTGGCGGTGGCGTGCCGAGTATCGAATCCAGAATCCAGGCCCCGCGCAGAACCGGACTGGTCCGGTATGGATACGACGACACCGCGAGCACCGCGCCCATCCCCAACAGCCCGCCGCGTTGCGAGCCTTCCGGCACTTCCACCCACTGCGGCTGCTTGGATGCCGCCCGGTTAATCGGAAACGCCGTTCCGTAGTGCTTGGCGAGGTTACTGGTGGCGATGGTGTGCGGCGACTCCAAAAGGTGGTCGAGGGGAAGGTCCCGCACCAGTACTTCGCGGAAGAACAGAATCGGTTGGAACCGGATGTCGCCCCGTAACTCTTCGTCACTGGAGTAGGCCGGAAATAGCTTGGCGTCGGGGGCTTTGTCGGTGGACAGTTCCCGTGTCCTTAGCCACTGCTCGACGAATCGCTGCGCGAATCCGAGCGAACGGTCGTTCCGCAGCATCCGCCGCACCATTTCCCTCATTACGGGCGGCTCGTGTAACTGTCCCGACGCCGCCACATCGGTCAATAACTCGTCGGGCTGGCTGCCCCAGAGAAAGTAAGAAAGGCGCGACGCCAGTTCGTATCCATCCACCCGCCGTGGTTCCGGCGACTCGTTATGCCGTTCCACCCGGAACAGGAAGAGCGGCGATACCAGC
>JAEUQD010000006.1 GCA_016789925.1 Bryobacterales bacterium
TCTGCTGCCGAGGAAGGGCGACGTCCGCGATCACAACTTCGTGGCGTTCGAGTATGCGAACGGGGTCCAGGGACAGTTGTCTGGTACGACGCTTGCCCCGGCGGGATATCGGGATGTCGTCGAGCAGTTCTTCGGAGAGTCGGGCGTGGTTGAGACGTCCGAGAATCACTGGCGGCATTTTCGCGCTCCCGGGCAGGAGACGTTCGAAAAAGCGCCGCGGAACATCGCAGTGGATGCGGTGACGGAGTTTGTGAAACATGTCGCCGAGGGCACTCCGCAGAACACCGCGATCCGCGGGGCCGAGAGCACGCTCACCGCGATTCTGGGGCGAATGGCGATGGACGCGCGGCGCGAGGTGACTTGGGACGAAATGATGAAGGGCTGACCGGCGGTCAGCGCGCGCCGGGCGAGAGCACTTGGCCGGGCAGTTCGCCAGTGGGCTTTCCGGCGTCGACGACGAAGCGCCCGTTGACGAGCACAAAGTCGATGCCTTCCGACAACTGATGAGGCTGTTCGAAGGTCGAGCGGTCGCGGATGGTGTTGGGGTCGAAGACGACGACGTCGGCGACAAGGCCCTGGCGGAGGAGGCCGCGGTCTTGAAGACCCAGGATTTGGGCGGGCAGCGAGGTCGACGAGCGGACCGTATTCTCCAAAGAAATCACTTTCTTGTCGAGAGCATACTGGCGAAATTTGCGGGGGTATGAGCCGTAGAATCGGGCGTGCGTGTCGGGGCCGTCTTCCGGCAGCGCAATGCCGGCATCGGTGGAGGTGGCCATCCAGGGCTGCGTCATCAGGGCCGCCACGTCTTCCTCCCAAACGGAAAAGCCGCGGAGGCGTGCTCCACCCGGACGGTCGCGATAACCCTCATATTGGAGTTCAAGAGCCATCTGGACGGGAGTGACGCCGCGGGCCTTGGCGAGGCCATCGAGTGTCTTGCCGAGGAAAGTCTTGTCGGGATGCTCGAAGACGAGGATGTTCTCGGGGCCGCCGCGGCGGGAGATTTCGTGGGCAATGTCACCTTTGACCTTGGCGGCCTTGTCGGAGTCGGCCATGGTCTTGCGCAATTGGGCGGCGTAGTCGGCCTTGGCTCCGCGACTGCGCTGGCCGCTGAAAGCGTTGTCGCCGATGGCCCAGGCGGGCACGAGGACGGTGCCACCATCGCCACCGGTGGAGTTATAGGGATACTGGTCGCTCCAGATGTCGACGCCGCGCGAGCGCGCGCGCTCGATGAGGCGGATGGCGGCTTTGGTTGAGCCCCAATAGCCGGCTCCCATGGCCTTGCTGTGGGACCAGATCACGGTCGCGCCGGTCTCCTCGCCAATGCGAATCGTTTCGTTGACCGCATCGAGCATGGTGGGCTGGCCGGGCTTGTCGAAGGCAGGCCGGAACCAGCGCGGATCGGAGGATTCGCTGCGCTGATGCACGCTGTAGACTCCGCCATAGGGGACAAGTTCGCGCACGAGTTCAATGAGTTCGTCGGTGGTGCTCCAGATGCCAGGGACGTACTCGAGTCCGGCGGACATACCGAAGGCGCGGTCGTTCATCCCCTGGCGGACGAGGTCGCGCATCTGGCGAATCTCGCCGGCGGTGGCCGGGCGCTGATGATCGTCTTTCATCACGAGCCTCCGGACGGTGCCGTGGCCTACCATCAGGGCGGCGTTGGGGCCAATCCCCAACCGTTCGTAAGTAGCGCGCTGCTGGGAGAGCGGCCATGGCGAACCACCATCGGGATTCACTAACAAGGTTGTAATGCCTTGAGTCACCAGATTGGCGGCGGAGCGGCGACGCTTGTCCTCCGAGGCCAGGCCGCGGTCGGCATGCGAGTGCATGTCAATGAATCCGGGACATACGATCTTGCCCTTGGCATCGACGGTCCGGGCCGCGCGCCATTCGCGGCGCTTCCCAATACCGGCGATGCGCCCCCCGCGAATCGCGACGTCGGCGTAGATGCCAGGGTTACCGGTGCCATCAAGCACCAGGCCGCCGGTGATCAATACATCGACGGCGGACGAATCCGGCGGCTGTTGCGCGCACACGATGACAGCCCCGGCCAAACAGCCAATTGCAAAAGTAGCAAGACGCATAGGATGGATTTCCAGTCCCCTAGTGTATCTTCCCGGCGGGGTGTACACTCTTACCAATCGCCAGTATCGAGAGGAGAGACGATGCCTGTTCAACGCCGTGAGTTCCTGTCGTCGTGGATGGCCGCCGCAGTACCCGCCCAAGCCCTGGCGCCACGTTCCGATCCGTCGGCGTGGCGGGCCGACTTTCCGATCACCCGCGAGCGGGTGTACTTCAACTCAGCCTCCGAGCACCCGATCAGCGTTCACTCGGCGCGCGCCATGAAAGAGTATGTCGACTACCTGACGACCGATTTGACGCGGGCGGAGTGGGTAGAGACGCCGAAACGGACCGCGGATTTTCGGGACGCCAGGCTCCGCGAGATCCGCACGATGTTCGCCCGGCTGATCAACGCCAAACCCTCGGAGATCGCTTTCATCAAGAGCACGCAGAGCGGCGAAAACCTGGTCGTGAACGGGATGGACATTCGCGCTTCGGGCGGCAACGTGGTGACCAACGACCTGCACTACGAGAGTTGCCTGCACAGCTACAAGATGCGTCAGAAGGACGGTCTGGATGTGCGTATCGTCAAGAATCGCGACTGGACGATCGATATCCGCGATTTGGAAAGGGTAGTGGATCGTAAGACGAAGCTGATCGCCACCACGCTGGTGTCGAACGTCAACGGACTGCTCCAGGATGTCAAAGCGATGAGCGACCTGGCCCACGCGCACGGCGCCTACCTGTTCGCCGATATCATTCAGGGCGCCGGGGCCATTCCCATCGACGTCAAAGCGCTGGGGATCGATTTCGCCTCGTGTTCGACTTATAAGTGGCTGATGGGGCTGCGTGGGTTCGCGTACCTGTATGTCCGCGAGGATTTGCAGGGCCGCGTGGTGAAGCCGACGGAGTTTAGCGGCGGTGTCCGGTTCAACTATGCGCCGTGGTCAAGCAGTCCCGACACGGGGTCGCCGGATTTTGGTGTGACGCCCAGGACGGGAGCGGCGCAATACGAAGTGGGCAACGTTTCAAACGTGGCTTCCTATTGCCAGTACGAAAGTCTCCAATATATCGAACGGCTGGGGATCGAGAATATCCGGGCGCACGTGCGCCCGCTGACGGAGCGGCTGCGGAAGCAATTGCCGGCCCTGGGATATCGATGTATCACTCCTCAGGGCAACGAGAGCCCGATCGTCACGTTTCAGGTGAAAGACCCGAAGGCAACCGCGGAGCGCCTGCGCAAAGCAAATATCGAGTTGACTCTGCGGTTCGGAAACCAGATGCGGATTGCCGTCTCGGTGTTCAACAACGCCGAGGACGTCGACCGGCTCCTGCAGGCGCTTGCTTAGCCGCCAACTCAAAATCCCAGGCGATCGGCGTTCTCTCCCAGAATGAGCGCCCGCTCGCGCGCCGTGAGCGGAAGCGCTTCCTGAAAAATTTGGAGATGCTGAGCGTAGGTAATTCGCGGCGTCCAGATCTGGTTGGGATAGGAACTGGCCCACATGCAGCGCTCGACACCATAGCCGCGAATCACTTGCATCATGGTGTCGTGGAGGTCCTCGCAGGGATAGTCGCG
>JAEUQD010000015.1 GCA_016789925.1 Bryobacterales bacterium
GCTACGTCGCGGACCAGCGGCGCCCGCGCGTGCGGCTGGTCGGGCGCCAAGGGTAGCGCCAGCAAGTCCTCATTCGAGCGCATCCGGTTCTGCGGGATCTCGATCTGAATTTGAAAAGAGTTCCCGGTCGCGGGATCGCGCCAGTAGTTCGGTTCAATGAAGCGGCTGGATGAGGTAGCGGCCACCAGGGAACGCGCGACGCTCGAGGCGGTCAACCCGAACTGCGCGGCTCGATCCCGGTCGATGTTCACTTCCACGGTCGGGTAGTTGAGAGGCTGGCCGTATTGGAGATCCCGCAGGCCAGGCAACTCTCGCAACTGAAGGCGAATCCGTTCGCAATGTGCCTGATTGGCCGCAACGTTCGGTCCCTGAACGGCCACCTCAATGGGCGTTGGCGAGCCGAAGCTCATCACCTGGCTGACAATGTCGCCGGGTTCGAAGGAAACCGAGATGTCCGGAAGCGTCTGCTGGAACCTGGCTCTGAGCCGCTCCTTCAATTCCTCTCCGCGAAAGGGACTCCCCGGCTTGAGCGCGACCTTGAGAACGGCCTCATGAGGGCCGGTGGTCCAGAGATAGATTGTGTTGACTGGATTTCCAGATGGCTGGGTGCCGATATAGCCGGTGGTGATGGCGATGTTTTCCGGCCCCACTTCTTCTCCAAATACATCGAGTGCTTTGAGCGCGAGCACTTCGGTTCGCTCGATGCGGGTGCCCGTCTTCGCTCTCAGCCGGAGTTGCAACTGGCCCGCGTCCACCGCGGGGAAAATCTCGGTGCCGAGCCTGGGCCAGAGCAGCAGGATTCCCGATGCCGCCGCGAGGGCATAGACCGGCACGATCACCCAACGCCATCCGACAAGCCAGCCCACAACGCGGCCGTAGCGCTCACGGAACCACCCGAAGAGACCCTCGTGGTCCGCCGCGGACTGGCGCATGATCCATGTGGAGAGGACCGGCACCAACGTGCTCGACAACACGTACGATGCGACCATCGCAAAGCCAACCGAGATCGACAGCGGAACGAACAACTGGCGGCCCACGCCCGCCATGAAGATAGAAGGGACAAATACCGATAGAATCGCCAGCATCGACAACAGGCGGGGTACCGCCGTCTTCCGGCAGGCTTCCAGAACGGCGAGAGCGCGCGGAAGTCCGCTCGCCATGTGCGTGTGGATGTTCTCGATCTCGACGGTCGCCTCATCGACGAGGACGCCGACAGCCAAAGCAAGCCCGCCCAGGGTCATGATGTTGATCGTCTGGCCCGATACCCACAGGCCAACCACCGCGCCCAACAGGGCGAACGGGATGGTCGAGATCACAATCAACCCCGATCGCCAGTCGCGCAGAAACACGAGCACCATCAGGGCTGTCAACAGCGCGCCCAGCATCCCCTCGTTAACGAGACTGCGGATCGCATTGGCGACATAGCGGGATTGATCGAATTCCAGCCGGATGTCTACGTCCTCGGGGACCAGCGCTTTCATGGCGGGCAGCGCGGTCTTGATCTGCTCCACCACCGCGAGCGTCGAGGCATCGGCGCGCTTGGTGACCGGAATATAGACCGTGCGGCGGCCATTCACGTGGGCAAAGCCGTTGGTGATGTCGGTGCCGAGTTCCACGCTTCCGATGTCTCGTAGATACACGCCCGCTCGCCCCGCCCCACGGATGGGCGCGTCCAGGAAATCCTGGAGGTCGGCGCCGATGGATGCGTTGGTGTTGACAATCTGGTTGAAGTCGCCGGAGCGAAGGTTTCCGGCCGGCAGGATGGATGTGGCCTTTCCGATGGAGGCGATC
>JAEUQD010000058.1 GCA_016789925.1 Bryobacterales bacterium
CCACCGAGTCCGCCGAGCCGGTGCGCCATTCCCATCAATACGTCCGAGCCCCATTCCCAGGCAAACCAGGGCGCGCCCGGGCGGCTGAAGGAATACGGATCTGTACGCGGCAATGAACGTTCGTCGACAATGCGTTCCCCCGTTCGGATGTGCCAGCCAGCATCGGAATCACGGAACAGGCGCCGGGGCGCGTCGAACAGCAGCAGCGCATAGAAAAACGTGAGTGCCGCGCCTAGCAGTGCCAAGTCCGGAATCAGCAGTGACCGCACGGCGATGCAGCCGATCGCCCTCTACTGTCCCGAAGCGCCGATGCTCGCCAGGCCCTGCGTGATACTGGAATACAAGCTCACCACAGCCTGCGACAACTGGTTCACCGTGACAATCAGGGCGAGCCCGACCGCCGCGACAATCAGCGCGTATTCGACGAGGTCTTGCCCGTCGTCCTCTTTCCACAAACGAAGAAGCAACTGCTTCATTGTTTTCCTCCCGACATTCTTCTTGCACCGGCTGCCTGTGCGCCGCGATCCCGCTTACCAGCCGGCGGCTTCAACACCGCACCCAGTCCGTCCATCTCGCCCAGGATGGCGAGGTTCTTGAGAGCCGCGGCATTATCCCGACGATATGCTAACGCGCGGTCCAGCTCCTGTCGAGCCTCTGCCAGCCGGCCCTGTTCCATGAGTACTACCGCCAGATTGTTGTGCGCCGTGGACGGATCGGTCACCGACTGGAGATGCAACACGGCTTCCTGGGCGTTCCTTGCCAGTGCGATACCCAGGTTGTTCCGAGCCAGTTGGTTGCGCGGCTCCAACGTCAACGCCGACCGAAACTCCCGCGCCGCTTCCTCCACGCGCCCCTGGAGCAACAGGTTCTGGCCCAGGTTGTTCAGCAGCCACGCGGTGGGTCGCCGGCGGAGAAGTGCGTTGCGGTGCGCCCGTTCTCCAGCGGCATACTGGCCGATCTCGTCCTGGATAATGCCAGCCCACGACCACATCTCCGCCGCGCTGTTCGGATTGCGCGACAAGTAGCTGTCCATCACCTGCGCCGCTTCCGCCGGCAGTTCTTCCTGGCGCAAGGCCTGTGCCAGCAACAGATGCGTGGCGGCATGATCCGGAAACCGCTCCGCAGCCAGCCGGTAATGCTCGGTGGCCAGCTCATGAATGCCCGAGGCCGCATACCGCTGGGCGAGGTCTAGCCGTAGTTGAATATTGTCGGGATCGGCGATAATCCGGTGCCGCAACTGACGAACCATGGCATCGCCTTCGCCGGCGCGCACCGCGTTGCGCACCTGCGTCTTCATCGCCCGCTCGACTGGAGAAGGGACGGCGCGCGAGGACCGGACCGCGCATCCGCTTCCGGCCAGCACGGCGAACGCGAATATCCACGCGGCTTTCATGAACGAACCAGTTCCAATTGGTCACCCGGCTCGGTGCCGCTTTGATCGATCACGCCCACCGGTAGTTCCAGCACGGAGTGGGCGCGCAGGCTGAACGCGATCCGGCGTTGGACCATGTTTCTCCGAACTTTGACCACGACCCGTTTCTTGTTTATAAACACGACATCGATCGGAAACTTCATGCCGAACGTATGGACCCCTTCACACGGCACGATCCAAAGGCCCTCGCCCGCTTCCAGACTGCTGTGCTTCAACAGTCCGGTTCGCCGCGTCTGGCTGGAATCGGCGACCGCCGCCCGTTCCGCCAGCACCGTTTGGCGCGTCAAATTGCGCACGAGCAAAGCCAGGCATCACTCCTTCAACACGCAGGTCCGTGTTTTGTTGCGCCCTCGGTCGAAGTTACAGAGAAACTTCGGCTGTCCGGAAGGGTTTAGGGTATCGTACCTAGAGATGGCTCCGCAATCAAAGTGGGTGAAGCTGGTTCCGTTCATCATATTAACTTTCTTTAGCTGCGCACTTGTGCTCGCGCAGGTGCAGACGGTACCCGGCGCCCAGTTCGGCAAAGTCGTCGCCCTCGGTGGCGAACCGTCCGACATTGAGATCGACGAGGCACGCTCGCGCCTCTATGTCGTCAATTCCGGCGCGAACCGGGTCGCTGTATACAACTACCAAACCGAATCCGTTGAGGACTACATCGGCGTCGGCACGTTTCCCTCCGCGGCTGCCATCTCCATGGACGGGCGCTTCTTATACGTGGCTAACGTGCAGAGCGCATCCATCAGCATCGTGGACCTGGAATCGTTGCGGGTCACCAAGACGGTGCCTCTTCCCGCACGCCCGGAAGGTGTCGAGGTTGGCTTCGACGGAAGGGTATTGATTAGCACCCAGGGTTCCGGGCTCAACAACGCGCAGAACACCCTCCTGGTCTTCGACCCCACGCAAGACCTCTCGTCGCAGTTAATCGCCGTCGCTTCCCCTCCACCCGTATCGACGCCGACGCCGTTGCCGCCCATCTTTGTCGGCCGTCCGTCCACACCGTTTGCCGGCCGCCTGGTGCGCACGCCGGATGGCCAGTTCATCGTCGGTATGGTGGCCATCAACCAGACCGCGACCGCCGCGCAAACCACCTTGTTTGTCTACGAGGCCGCCTCCGGTACGGTGCTCCGGAACCGTACGGTCACCGGGCAATCCACCGTCTTGGCGATGTCCCCGGACGGTACCAAGTTCATGGCCGGCTCCACCCTTTACGACATTGCCAACCTCAATGTCCTGGCCCAGTTAAGTACGGCCAACTATCCCTTCTTTGTCACCCTCCAAGGTAACCCCGCCATCAATCTCCAGAACAACTTTGGCGGCAGCGCTTTTTCCACCGACGGCTTGCAGGTCTTTGGCGCGTTCAATGTCCAGACCGGCGCGCCCAATACGAGACCTCTGTCCGACGCGATGGTTGTCGCCAGCGCGCAGCATCTGGGTGTGCGGTTGGGTATCCGGTTGCCCGAATCGGTTCTCGGAAAGATGATTTCGACTTCGGACGGCGCCTCGGTATTCGCCTCATCGGAATCGGGCATCATCCACCTGCCCATGGCGACGCTCTACGACAATCCAATTCTTGTACCCGATACCACCCAGGTCTTTCTCGCGGTCGATCCCTGCAATAAGGGGATTGCCCGCGCGGCGGTGCGGGTCAACAATCTCGGCAGCGGGAAGCTTTCCTACACGGTCCCTGTCGTCACTACGGCTTTGGTCACGGAAGTTACCAGCGGCTTGGCTCCGTCGACCGTCAACTTCGTAATGGAGCCCGGCCGCAGCGGCGTCATACGGCAGGCCGGAACCAACGTGTTTACCGGGGCGGGCAGCGGCGGCGGGGCGCCGATCAACGTCAATCTGAATTCGCGCGAGGCCATCAATTTCCCCAACGTCATTCGCGTCTACATGAATTTCCGCAACGCCGACCAGCGCGGCGTACTCTTCCCCGTTCCGACGACGCTGAACAATGGCGAGGGTCTGTGGGATTTGCTGCTCGATGAACCCCGACAGCGCGTCTACATCGCCAACTCCGGCTACAACCGCGTCGAGGTCTTCGATATCCGCCGCCAGCGCTTTGTCGAACCCATTGAGGTCGGCCAGTTGCCGCACTCGATGGCCATGTCTCTTGACGGCAGCAGCCTGTACGTCGGCAACACCGGCGGCGAGTCGATCAGCATCGTCGATCTGGACGCCCGGCGAGTCGTGGGAAATGTCCAATTCCCGGCTCTCCCGCGCCCCGGCAACCAAGCTGTGGTCCGGCCGCTCTCCCTGGGGATGAGTCTCTCGGGCCTTCAGTTCATCATGTCCAATGGTGGGCTTTGGAGGGTCGTCGGTGACACCGCCATCCCGCGTCCGGCGAGTTCCGTCATCAGCCCCACCACCGCAACCACCACGCTCGCTGCTCCGGCGCAATACTCGTTTGCCTCCACGCCCGGAGGCGAATATCTCGTGGCGTTGGCCGGCAACGGCAATGCCTACCTCTACGATGCGTTGGCCGATGCCTATACGGTGGGCCGCACCATCAACCAAGCCCCGATCCAGAGCTACTATGGACCCGCCGTGGGTGCCCCGCGCGGCAGTTTCTTCCTCGTCAATGGCCTCATTTTGAGCCCTTCCCTCTCGGTATTGGGCGGCGCCGAACGGCCCGGTGTCGTCCAGACTGGTCCGTCGCCCGGACCCGGCCAGCCTCCCACTCAGACAATTGTGAGTGGCGGGCAGCGTCATGTGGCGGCGGTCTATCCTGTGTCCGAGACGCAGTTTGTCCGCATGACACTCCCCGTGCGTAACACCATCACCACCGCCACCCGCGATGATGCTCGTCCGACGCTCGAACTCGTCGACATCCGCACCGGGGCTGAAAGCGTGGTCGCGATAGCGCCCGACAATCCGCCCTCGGTCGCCTTGGGCGCGCAACGCCTCTACGTCCCGGCGCGGCAACTGGCTGTCGACACGAAAAACAACGCCTACGTCGTATCGCTTTCCGGACTCGCGGTTGTCCCCCTGCAGACGGGAGGTCCCGTCGAGCGGCCCGCCATCGCGGGTGGCGGTCGCGGTATCCTCAACGCCAACAATGGTACGGCCAACTTCGGCCCGGGCTCGTTCATCACTGTCTCCGGAACCAACCTCGCGGTTGCGGCTACCGCGGACGAAGTGCCTCTCCCCACCGTGATGGGGGGCTCCTGCGTCACCTTGAGCGACGTGCCTCTCCCCTTGCTCCAAACCTCCACGGGCCAGATCACCGCTCAGATTCCCGACAACCTCCGTCCGGGCCTTTATATTGCCCAGATCCGAAACCTCGCCAGCGCCACGCAAAGCGATTCCGTCCTCGTCACCGTACAACGGCCTCAATAGCGGCCCGCGTGGTATTCTAAAGGGGTTCCCGCAAAAGTTTTCCCCAAGGATATCTCTGCTTGAAGATCGGTTTCGTCAGCTTGGGCTGTCCCAAGAATCTTGTTGATACGGAAGTCATGATGGGTCAGTTGACCGCCCGCGGTCACCAACTGACTCCGCATCCCGGCGAAGCTGACGTGATCGTCGTCAACACCTGCTCCTTCATCGATCCGGCCAAGCAGGAATCCGTCGACACGATCCTCGAAATGGCCGCCTTCAAGAAGACCGGCCAGGCCAGGCGTCTGGTTGTTGCCGGCTGCCTCGTCGAGCGCTATCGCGGCGACATTCGCGCGGACCTGCCCGAGGTCGACGCATTGGTCGGTACCAATCAGGTCGACCAGATTGTCAGCGCCTGCGAGGGCGATGCCGTCCAGCCGGCTTCCTCCGCCTACCTCTATCACGACCTCACCCCCCGCGTGCTGTCCACTCCCCGCCACTTCGCCTATGTGAAGATCGCCGAAGGCTGCGACCATCCCTGTACCTTTTGCGTGATCCCGCAATACCGCGGCGCCTTCCGCAGCCGCCGCTTCGAGTCGGTCATCAGCGAGGCAACACGCCTCTTTGACCAAGGCGTGCGCGAAATCAATCTCATCGGGCAGGACACCACCTGCTATGGCGAGGACCTCGGTATCCGGGACGGTTTGGCCCACCTGCTCGCGCGCCTGGCTGAGATCCCCTCGCCGCACCGCAAATGGGTGCGGTTCCTCTACGCCTATCCCAATCGCGTCACCCAGCATTTGCTCGACACCATCGCCGGGCACGAGTCGCTCGTCAAGTACATCGACATGCCCTTGCAGCATGCGTCCGGGAGCGTGCTCAAGCGGATGAAGCGCGGTTCCAACGGCGACTTCTTCCTCAAACTTCTCGAACGGATCCGCAAGACCATTCCGGGTGTCGCCATTCGATCGTCCTTTATCGTAGGCTTTCCGGGCGAAACCGAGAGCGACTTCGAAGAGCTATGCTCTTTTGTCCAGGCAGCCCGCTTCGACCGTCTGGGTGTGTTCTCTTACTCCGATGAGGATACGAGTGAAAGCTTCGCTCTTAACGGCAAAGTGGACGCACGCACCATCTACAACCGCAAACGCCGTTTGATGTCCATCCAGCGCAAAATCTCCAAGGCCAACAACAAGCGCTGGCTCGGCCGCGAGGCCGAGGTTCTGGTCGAGGGACCTTCCGCCGAGTCCGATCTGCTCTGGCAGGCCCGTTTGACCGGCCAGGCCCCCGACATCGACGGCATCTGTTACCTCAACGACGACAATGGTCAGCCCTTGCGGGCCGGGGAGTTCCGGCGCGTTCGGATCTCCGAGGCCCTCGACTACGATCTCGTCGGCGGTGTCATCGATGGCCCCGAGTCTGGCTGGCGCGGTCCCCAACAGCCTCTTTTTCCGATCCTCTCGGGCCACAATTCTCTCCCCATCTCGCGCGGTCAATAGCCTATGCGGACTTTAACCTGTCCCATTTGCCGCAAACCCGTGCCTTTGGACGGCCCCGAAATGCCTTTCTGTAGCGAGCGCTGCCGCTTGGTCGACCTGGGAAATTGGGCCACCGAGAAGTACGTGATCTCGAACCCCCTCCCCGACATCGACGAAGACGAAATGGCGCGGCCGGTGGAGGAGGATGAGGATTAAGTCGTTAGTTGCGCAGGTTCTGGGCACTTGGTTCGGCTGCGGGCTCTCGCCGTTCGCGCCCGGAACCGTCGGCACGCTCGGCGCCCTCATCCCGGTCGCTCTGTTTGCCCGTTGGTTCGGGTGGGGACCCTTCCACTGGCTTGCCGCCGCCGCCGCCTTGACGCTGCCCGGAATTTGGGCCGCGACCCAGGTTGCCGAGGCCGCCGGCAAGAAAGATCCCGGCCGCGTCGTGATCGACGAGGTGCTGGGTACTTGGGTGACGCTCGCCGGAGCGGCTGCGCTTGACTGGCAGCGCCTCGGCCTCGCCTTTGTCCTCTTCCGCATTTTCGATATCTGGAAGCCCTTTCCCGTCCGGCAACTGGAGAAATTGCCCGAGGGTACCGGCATCGTGGCCGACGATTTGGCGGCGGGCGTCTACGCTGCCCTTGTTTTGTTCTTGAGCGAATGGTTGAATCGGTAAATAGCAATGGGAGACGGCACTAAGATGAAACCTCAGATCCAGGGAGTGGCTCCGGCAGCGGCGATCCCAGGCGGCGAATTCCAGATCCGCGGGCGCGACCTCGCGGGCCAACAGCGGCCCCGTGTCCTGTTCGGCGAAGCCCCGGCGCCGATCATCGTCGGCTCGGAGACCTACATCGTCGCGCGCGTGCCCGAAACCGAGGCGCAGAGTCCGCTCTTCGTCGAGAACGATCACCAGCGCAGCCTCCCCTGGACGTGCGAAGTCGGCGTCCAGGTGGCCGATTCGCTCCACCCGGTAGCCAATCCCGCCGTCGACCGGCACGGGAACGTCTACACCACCTTCAGCGGTCCCCGTGGACAAAAGACGCCCGTCGCCGTCTATCGCATCGACCCCCACTTCAACGCCAAGCCTTTCCTCACAGACATTATGAACGCCACCGCCATCGCCATCGACAGCGAAGGCTTGATCTATGTCTCGTCCCGCTACGATGGCGTCGTCTACCAGGTGACGCCCAAAGGCGAGATGTCGCTCTATGTCGAAGGCATGGGAGTCGCCACGGGAATGGCGTTCGACGCCGAAGAGAATCTTTATGTCGGCGACCGCAGCGGAACTATTTTCAAGATCGGCCGCAACCGCCAGATCTATGTCTTCGCGACGGTGGAGCCCTCCATCGCCGCCTACCACCTGGCGTTCGCGCCCGACGGCGATCTTTACCTCACCGGGCCCACGACTTCCAGTTTCGACGCCGTGCATCGCATCTCACCGGCCGGCGAGGTCAGCGTCTTCTACCGTGGTCTGGGCAGGCCGCAGGG
>JAEUQD010000146.1 GCA_016789925.1 Bryobacterales bacterium
GCCAAGATCAAGGCGGATCGCGAGCGCCGGGCAGCCCAGGAATCCGTGCGCCAGCAACCCACGGCGTCGCTCGAACAGTTGCGTGGCGAATACCTCGATCTGCTCGCCAACAAGACTTCACGGCAGCAGCGCGGGTACGCGCTCGAACGCATTCTCTCCGAGTTGTCCCGCCTCTCGCGCCTCGAAACTACCGAGGCATTCCGCGTGAATGGGGAGCAGGTGGACGGTGCGGTGAAGTTCGACGGAGAACACTACCTCATCGAGGCCAAGTGGCAGGAACGATCTGCGAGCAACGAGCCGGTGTACCAGTTTGCCGGCAAGGTGGCGGGAAAGCTGTATGGACGTGGCCTATTCATCTCGGTGAACGGCTTCAGTCCCGAGGTCATTCGCAGCCTCGTCATGGGTAAAGAGATTCAGACGCTGTTTATCGACGGGGAGGATCTGATCCTGGTGCTGGAGGGGCACCTGAGCCTGCGGGAGATGATCGATCGGAAGGTCAAGGCCGCGCAGACCAAGGGCCTCATCTACGTGCATCCGATCTCCGGTGCAGAAAAAAAGAGCTAGCACGAGGGGGGACTCGCTATGCGATTGAGCCGAATCGTCATCAAGAACTTCAGAAACTTCAAGCACCTTGATGTGCGACTGGGTCAACATGCTGTTGTCCTCGGAGAAAACAAAGTCGGGAAGACCAATCTTCTGTTCGCATTGCGACTGATCCTCGACCCGACGCTCCCCGACTCGGCGCGGAAGCTGCGCCTGGATGACTTCTGGGATGGCCTGACGCGGCCACTGAAAGCCGGGGACGCCATCGAAGTCTCGGTGGAGTTCCGAGACTTCGATGACAATGAGAACCTGCTGGCGGTGTTGGCGGATCACCTCGTGCAGCCAGACCCAATGGTGGCGAAGGTCACATATCGCTACCAGCCCGTTCCAGGCCTTGAGCGAGCACCGCGCAGTGAGGCGGACTACGAGTTTGTGCTCTATGGCGGGAATCGACCGGAGAACGCCATCGGCTATGAACTGAAACGGTGGATCCCGATGGACCTGTTCCCGGCTCTGCGCGACGCCGAATCGGACCTTGCACGCTGGGCGCGGTCTCCGCTGCGACCGCTGCTGGACCGGGCCGCGAAGACGGTAGACGAAAAAGCCCTGACCGCGATTGCCGGCGAGGTACATGCAACCACTTCGAAGATAGCCGCCCTTCCCGAACTTGCCGCCGTAGTCACGCAGGTCAACGATCAGCTCACAGCAATGGTGGGTGACAAACACACCGTCGAAACTGCTCTCGGTTTCGCGCCGACAGAGCCGGAGCGGTTGCTACGCGCGCTGCAGATGATGATCGACGGGGGCAAACGAGGCGTTGCTGAGGCCAGTCTCGGCTCGGCAAATGTGCTTTATCTCGCGCTGAAGCACCTGGAACACCAATACCTCGTAGACGAGGGGGAACGACAGCACACGTTCTTGGCAATCGAGGAGCCGGAGGCCCATTTGCACCCGCATTTGCAGCGGCTGATCTACCGGAACTACCTGCAGTCACGCGATGAACCAGAAACTGGTCGGGAGCCGCGCAGCATCCTGCTCACGACACACTCGCCCAATGTGGCGAGCGTGGCTCCACTCTCCAACGTCGTCGTTCTGCGGCATGTCGCCAGTGAAATGCATACCGTTGGGCGATCGCTCAAAGGCATCAAGCTGGACGACGCTGATCGTGAAGACCTCGAACGCTACATCGACGTGACGCGTGGCGAGCTGTTCTTCTCGAAGGGAGTCATCTTGGTGGAAGGCGATGCGGAGAAATTCCTTCTGCCGACTTTGGCCAAGCTGTACGACGAGACGCTCGATTTCGATGCGAGAGGCATTTCCGTATGCTCCATCGCCGGCACCAACTTTGCACCTTACGTGAAATTGCTGGGCCCCAAAGGACTCGATCTTCCTTTCGTCGTTCTCACGGACTTTGACCCGAAGGGTGAAGCGGTGAGTCAAGAAGATGAAGACCCGGACGGTAAAGGTGTGACGGACAGCTACGGGGAGAACCGCGTCGTGAATCACATCATGCAAGAGATCTTGCCCGAAGACCTTTGGGAGAAAAGCAGCTATGCGGACGTACTCAATCTCGCGCCCGCATACGGCGTATTCCTCAACGAGTTCACGTTCGAGGTAGATCTCTTCAATACCGATGCAGAGGACCACTTCCTGACGGCCGTCAAGGAGCTGACAAGCAACAAGAAGATGCACAAGCGCTTTGCGGACTTGGCCACCGATCCCTCTTCGCTGGACCCAAAGCAATTCCTCAAAGACATCGACTCCATCGGCAAGGGCCGGATGGCGCAACGGCTGGCCGCCGTGCTTCTCGCGGAAGAAGTTGACGTTTGTCCCGAGTACATCAAAGCCGCCCTGGAGTACCTGAAGTCCAAGCTGGGATGAATGCCGCTATATCGCCCTACCTTTTGGCCGCGGAGGACTTGCGGGGCAACGAGGACCAATGGAAGGCCTATCAATCGACGGGCAACTGCGTCATCCTGGCTGGGCCTGGCAGCGGGAAGACAAAGACCATCACGGTCAAGATCGCCCGATTGCTTGCTGAGGATGTGCGCCGCCCACGGCGCATCGCGTGTATCACCTACAGCAACGCCTGCATCGGTGAGCTGAGGTCACGGCTAATTAGGCTCGGCGCCGACGACGGGGATCGTCTCCTTCTTTCCACCGTGCATTCGTTTTGTCTGACAGAGCTTGTGTTGCCATACGCGGCGATGGCAGGTATCGACGTGCCGGAGCCGTTGGTTGTGGCCTCGCCGGCTCAGGCGAGGAAATTGTTCGGGGATGCCTACCGCGCGCAACTCGGTGGCAACGCGCCTAGCTGGTTCCGCACCGCGTGCGACAAACTGCGGCGCACCATTCCAGACCGAGACAGCGATGAATGGCGTGCGTGGTCCGCCCGGGAGACACGGGTTGTCGAGGCCTATGAAGCACTGCTCCTCGTAAACAGGTTGCTTGACTTCGATGGGCTCGTTCTCGCCGGCCTGCAGCTGGTTGAGAAGCATGCGTGGGTGCAGCGCGCCATCCTGGCCAAGTATCCCGTGGTAGTAATTGACGAGTACCAGGATCTCGGGCTGCCACTTCACCGTATGGTTCTGGCATTGCTTCGGGCGGGAGTCAGGATCGTCGCCGTCGGCGATCCGGATCAGTCGATCTATGGATTCACTGGCGCGAAGCCGGCCTTGTTGAAGGCATTGGCCGCGCACCGTCAGATGGAAGCCATTACGCTCAAACTGAACTACCGGTGCGCCGACTGCATCATTGCGGCTTCCATGGCGCTCTTACCCGAGGTGGCGGAGTTTCGGTCGCATGACGGAAGGGCGGGCGAGATTCACATCCACCGATTGGAGCGCAATATCCTGGAGCAGGCAAAATATGCCCTTGGGGAGCTAGTCCCGGCGTTGCTCAAGGCCAATGCATCCTGGATGCCAGGAGACATTGCGCTGCTATATCGCTCAATGAATGAGGGGACGCCGATTGCCCAGGCGGCGGATGGTTTTGGCATGCGGTACTTCCGTCTCGACAACGGATCGCCGATCAAACGCACACGCCTCACAGAGTGGCTGACAGATGCCGCGCAATGGTGTGCCGGAGGATGGCAGACGGGACAAGTGCAGCTCTCACAGCTGCTTAAGGGTTGGCGGCGGATGCAGCGCTCGATCACGAGCGAGTCCGAGCTTCTGGCTGCTCGTACGCGCCTGATCGCCGCGCTTTTCTCCCTGCGTAATGGCAGTCTCCCGCTGCGTCGTTGGTTGCAAGCGTTGCGCAGCGCAGTTCTGGACGCGATGCTCAAGGACGAACCTGGGCTCGCTGACGAGATAGACAACCTCGACGATCTGACCACGGCGGCAGCGAAAGGAGGTGTGCTGCAGGACTTCACGGTGGAGATCTTCGGGAATCAGGGCAAGAGTCCAGACCAGATCAACCTTATGACGCTGCACAGCTCGAAGGGGCTGGAGTTCCAGGCCGTGATCATGGTTGGCATGGAGAACGGCGTGTTTCCCAGCAGCTACGACAAGACCACCGAACAGTTGGAAGAAGCCGCACGCCTCTTCTATGTTGGCGTGACCCGTGCCAAGACGCAAATTCATCTGATATTCGACTCCGTCGAATCGCCGCTGATCACTTCCATTCGGGAGGCCACGTAGATGAGGATGGAAGTATCGTCTGCTGATTCGAGATCATCACGAGGTCGAAGACACGTAAAATGCGGTTCTTGGCCTTCGCGATCGGTGACTATAGATGCGCTGGCGTAGCCCAACCGTCAAATCGGGGCCATCTTCCGCGCTAGCAAAAGCGCTCGCTTCATGACGGTAAAAGTGACGGTAGACGCCCTTATGCGCCGACAAAAGTCTAGGTTTTATGCGGGTTTCCGGCCGCCGGAAATGATCGAGTGGGAATGATTCTCCTCTAGGCAGGTCGCCTCTTGGCGTTTGGTCGGCCCTGGAAAGCGACCCCTGACAAATGCTTGGGGTCTCAAGTCGCACCACCAAATCGCGCCGAATGGCGGTATTGACGAT
>JAEUQD010000147.1 GCA_016789925.1 Bryobacterales bacterium
CTTGTAGGACGTGACGGCGGAGGGGGAGCGCAGCACGGTAAACGAGGTTCCGTACGGTCCGTTTCGAGCCGGATCGGTGGGTCCGTAGATGGCTACGCCGGGGCGTTCGAGCGCCGCCGCGAGATGGAGAGGACCGCTGTCCACTCCCACCACGGCCACAGCCCGGCGCGTGGCGTCGATCAAACCCGGCAGTCCCGACATATGAACCACAACACTGGCGAGGCGTGGAAGGTCGCGCGCAGCCGCGGGAGAAATGTTTAAAACCAGCGGCAAGCCCAGCGGACTCAACTTGCGAGCCAGTTCCTCGTAACGCTCGAGGGGCCACTGTTTCGAGGTCCATCCCGCCAGCGGCGAGGCGAGCACAAACGGTCCCCGGGGCAGATCGCCTTCCGGTGTGCCGGCGGGTAGGGGAAAGACACGGGCCCGCGAGGTAGCGCCGGCGGCGGCGGCGAGTTCCTGATGCCGGTCGACGATGTGAGTAGCCGCCACCTTGACGGGATGGGAGTAGGTGAACGCCGCCAGCGTTTCGCGAACCTGGCCGCGGTGGTAGCCATACAGCCGTTCCGGCTGGGCGAGCAACGCCGGCAAAGCGGATTTGATCAATCCCTGGAAATCGACGGCCAGGTCATAGCGCCGGGCCCGCAGCCGCCGGAGCGAATTCCAGAGTCCCGCGAGTGAAGCCCGGTCGAGCAGGAGGACCTCGTCAATGAACGGGTTGCCCGCCAGCAGCGGCTGCCAGCGGGACTCGACGAGCCAGAACAGGCGCGCGCCCGGAAAACTCTGGCGGAGCGAGGCCGCCGCGGGCAGCGTGTGAATAATGTCCCCCATAGCGCCTAAGCGGACGACCAGCAGAGACTTCATCGATGCCGCCGGTGAACGTGGCTCACCAGGGACTGCCGGCGGTCGAGATCGGCGGAAAGCTCATCGACAACCTGAACGTTGGGAGGTGTGAACGCCGAGCCATCGTCCAACGGCAACACGACGAAGGCGACACCGCGCAGGGAGGCCACGAGTTCCGCGCGCGACCGGGCGGGCAGCAGGGGGTCCGGCGGATCGGCCAGCAGCACGGCCACGGGACCGGGCAACTGGCCGATGATCTTTGCGTGGGCGGCCAACAGCGGATCAAAATAGCCGCGCAGAAACGTCTGCGCGGTGCGGCTTCCGGCCTGTTCCGGAGCGACGATTTTGGTGCGAGTGTCCAAGCTTTTTATTTGACCAATTCGAGCGTGGTCTTCGCCACCATTTCGGCGGTGACGCCGCTCATGCAGCGGTGGTCGATCGGACATTCCCGGAGCAGGCAGGGGCTGCACGCCACCGGCTGCCGGACGATGCGGGCCAGATCGCCCGTGGGTCCCGTGCCGATATGATCGGTCGGACCGAAGATCGCTACTGTGGGGACATTCAAGGCGGAGACAATGTGCATCGACCCGGAATCGTTGGTGAGGAAGGCGCGGCAGGCCGCGGCCAACTGAATGAACTCGCGCAGCGAAGTGGCGCCCGCATAGTTGCGGACCGTCAGCCCGCGCGCGGTGAGATCGCGGGCGACCACCTCGCAAATCTGCTTCTCGGAGGCGGTGCCGAACAACGCAACGGCACAGCCGTGCTCGGCGGCTACTAGCGCGGCCGCCTGGGCAAAGCGGTCGGGGAACCAGCGCTTGGCGCCCCCGTAGGCCGCGCCAGGGCTGACACCGATAACGGGCAGAGGCAACCGATCGCGGGCAAACAAGGCCCGTCCTTCTTCCGCCGCCTCGGCAGTCCCTTCCAGGCGAATCGTCACGGCCTGGGGAAGGGAAGAGATCCAGCCGGCACGCCGCAACAGTTCCAGATAGTAGAAGCTTTCGTGGGGTGGAATCTCGCCGCGGGCCGGCGCCTGGTAGGCGTCGGTGAGCAACAGACTTCGGGCGTCGCGCGCGTAGCCGGCACGGCGGGGAATGCGGGCGAGCCACGGGATGAGCGCGGAGTCGAAGGAATTCGGCAGAATGATGGCCAGATCGAAACGGAGCGCGGCGAGTTGACGCGCAATCGTCCACTTGGCCCGCCAGCCGTGTGCCCCACGCGGAGCGTGATACGGAATCACCTCGTTGGCGAAGGACTCGCGCGCAAACAGGTCGGCGACCCAGGGCAGGGCGAGCATGGCGATATGCGCATCGGGGAAATGCGCCCGTACGGCCCGTAGCGCGGGCAGCGACATGACGGCATCGCCCACCCAGTTGGTGGATCGGATCAGGATGCGCACGTCAGGCGATACCGACACGCCCCTGCGACGTGGCCGCCGCGCGGGCCGATTCCGGATTCGCGGGCCGGCGCGGGAGGAAGCTGACAAAATTGTGGCGGCAATACCGGCAGCGATGCGGGCGCGCCCCCAGGAAAATAAGGACAGTGGCCCAACGTCCGGGATAGAGATACTTTTCGGTCCAGTCGGTCAAGACTCTCCGGTAGCAGATAGGACAACGCGCGAAACGCACTCCGTCCCACCAGTTGTAGGTTTCCGGGAGGCGGTAGCCGCAGTCCCGGCAGCGTACGCCGGATAGCCCGACGGCGTGGCGGATGGATCCCCACCAACTGGGACGCCGAAGCACACGAAGGCGCTCCGAGCCACACTGCGGGCACACTGACACCATAAACGGCTGCTCTCATCTTACGGGTACGAAGGGCGGCAGGGAAAGCGCTATTTCGGTTCTGATAGTTCTGGTACTCTGGCCGCTTCGCCCCTCTGCTGAGCCGCGGTGACGTATTGATCGCAAAAGGAGGAAAATGCCTCCTGGAGCGCGAGGCGCGAGGCATCGCGGCGGTTCAACTCGCGGCCCGCAATCGAGAAAACGGGTAACAGTTCGCGCGTCGTCGAGGTAATGAAAACGCAGTCGGCCTGGTAGAGATCCTCCAAGGAGAGATGACGCTCGATTACTGGAAACTCCGGCACGCGCGCATACTGTAAGAGGATCTCCCGGGTCACACCCGGCAGACAGCCGGATTCGAGCGGCGGGGTCAAAACGCCCTGCGGGGTGGCGGCGAAGATATTGGCGGAGGTACATTCGCTCACGCGATCTTTGTCATCCAGCAGAACCACTTCGTCAAAGCCAGCCGCCTTGGCCGATTCCAGCCAGGCGAGATTGAACGACCAGGAAGTCACTTTGACGCCGGCAAACATGCAGCCGGAATGGCGCGCCTGCGGTTGCAATCCGAGGTTGACGCCGCGTCCCCAGTCGTGAACGCCGGTTGTGAAAGCGACGACGTCGTAGTCGCCGGCAATCCCCTCGCCTTCGAACAAGCCGCCGCGGTTGCGGACCACCGCTACCCGCAAAGTCGCGTTCCAGGCCTGATTCGCTTCCACGAGCGACAGCAGTTGCGCGCGGAAGGCGGCGGAGTCCGCCGGCATCGGTACGTGCAGCAACCTGGCGTCTTTGTTCATGCGGGCCCAGTGGCGTTCGAAGGCAAACAGCACGCCATCAAACACCCGGATGGTCGAAAAAACACCCCAGCCATTGAGATACCCGACCTGTCCCGCGGAAACAGACTGAGTCGAGGTCGGCAAAATCCGGCCGTTGTGCAGCAGGTGGCGATGCATGAACCTCATTGTAGCGAAGAGGGCGCACCGGGCTTGCGAGGTTAAGAACCAGTGCCGAGACGCCAGCGGGGAAACGGATTGGTGCGCGCGCCGCGGCGGGCGTCTTCCACGAGGTGGCGTACGCGTTTGCGCCGGTCGAGGAGCCGGTTGAGCAGACGCTCCAGTTCCAGATCATCCCCGTCGGGAAGCCACTCGCGCGGAATCTGCTTATAAGCCCGGTCCAGGACGTCTTCGGGAAAATGCTCGATACGGCTGAGGCAAGGTTCAAAGCCGTCCAATCCGGTGACGCTTTCGTAGACAGCGGCGCGGTGATAGAGAGATTGCAGGGGAGAATCGGTGAATTCCCAGTTCGGGCCGCCGAAGGCGAATCCATGGTCGATCATCCAGGCGACGAAGCCTTCGCGCGGAGGCTGGGGCGATTCGTGGTCGCGCGGCTGGCGGAGTTTGGCGCGAAAGAAGACGGCCTGGCGGGCGTCCGCGTTGGCTACCCACTTGTCCAGCGCGTAGATTGCGGCAAAGTCGCGGAGGTTCGCTACCTTGTGCAGCAAGACGTCCGGCAGGAAGTCGAACACGGCCAGCGTGGCAGGATCACCCGGAAAGCGGGAGCCGAAATGCCAGCCTGTCTCGATGGGAATCGACCGGGACCCGAGTTGTATGCAAAATTCCGGGTGAGTCTCGACAAAACTGGTTGTGACTTCGAGGAGTTCCGGCGAGGGCGCCTCGATCTGCAAATAGGAGAGCAAAACCGAAGCCACCCATTCGTTCACCAGAATGCGCCTGTGCTGGGGGTTGTTCTTGGCTTTTAGAACGTAGAAGTGCCCGTCATCGCCTTCGATCAGGTGAGATTGAGCCCCGCCTCGCATTCGGCGGAGCCACTTCTTCGCGCGAATGGGCATAAGCAGAAGAGAGGCGGCGAATCAGGGCCGCCTCACCTCGCTCGGATTGCTAACCCTAGCGCTTGCGCGCCGCGGACTTCTTAATGGCCTTCTTGGCAGGCGCTTTCTTGGCGGGCGCCTTCTTCACGGCCGTTTTCTTGGCGGGAGCGGTTTTCTTGACTGGAGCGGTTTTCTTGGCCGGCGCAGCCTTCGTGGCCACCTTGAAGGCCTTCTTCACGGCAACCTTCTTAGCGGGCAATTTCTTCGCCGCCACCTTTTTAGCCGCCACCTTTTTGGCCGGCGCCTTCTTTGCGGCAGCCTTCTTTACGGCAGCCTTCTTCGGTGGCGCCGCGGCCTTTTTGGCAGGAGCGGCCTTCTTTACGGGAGCGGCGGCCTTGGTTACGGGCGCTGCGGTCTTAACGGGCGCCGTCTTAGCCGGCGGGGATTTCTTAACTGGCACTTTCTTGGGTGGTGTCACTTTCTTTGGAGTTGGTTTGCGGGGCGCTCGTTTGCGCTCCGGCGGGCGGGCTGGTTCTGCCGCCGGTTCGGCGGCCGGAGCGGCGGCGGGCGCCACCGGCTCAGGCACCGTCTCAGTCTGTTGCAGAACAACAGCCTCGATGGTAACTGACGACATCAACGGCGCCTCCTGGCCCGAAGCGGGCTCGGGGTCGAGCAGATCTTCGTCGTCGTCCATACCGTACTCGCGCACGTCGGACTCCAACTCGGTGTGCTCACCGTCGTAAGGGAAGTCTTCATCGTCAGGAGATAGAAAAACGGGTTTGAACATGCGTAGGGCCTCCTCATCTGGGCGTGGTCAGAGATAGGATATCGCTTTTCAGGAAGAAGGCAAGAGGAAGGCGCCGCAAATCGCAGAGTATCAATGGCGAGGATATCAGAGTTGCACACTCCGAGATCACTATTGCGCACGCGGGGAACGCAGCAGCGATACAGAGGCGTAGGTGGGCCGCGAGGCCACCGGGGCCGCGCCGGCGCGCTGGGTGCGTTTCGGAGTCTTCGACGCCGTCTGGCGCGTGGACTTGCCTGACTTCGACGATTTTGCCGTCCCCTTGCGGGATGCGGAAGTGGTGGTCCGGCCGGCCGTCATGTTCCGGCGCTTGGACGACAGTGCTGTCCGGGAACCGGACCGGGTCTTGGCCACCTGCACCTCGACGCCGGGGTATGACACTGGAATCATCACAACATCGCCGGCTTGCGGATCGAGCGAATCGACGCCGTTGGCTTCCGAGATCGACTTTTCGGGAATCCGGTACTGCCGGGCGATCGAGGCAACCGTTTCGTTCGAAGCAACCCGGTGAACGCGCCACGCGGCGCGCTTCACTGCCGGGACCGATTCGAGCGCTGCCAGAACCGTACGGCCCGAACCCTTAGCCACGTGAACCTCATAACCGGCCGGAGCGATGAGCTTCAGCAACGCCGGATTCATTTCCCGAACTTCCTGCAAGGGGCGGCGCGTCAGGTCCGCAATCAACGCCATATGCGTCGGCGCCGTCACTTTGATCGTGTCGTACTCGAGTGACGGATCCAACTGCAGCTTGTCCAGCCCATAATCCTTCGGATTCTTGGCCATGATGGTCATGGCGACGATGATGGGGAGGTAATTGGCAGTTTCCCGTGGTAGCACGTTGCGGCTGTAGAGTTCCCAGAAATCGGCGTAGCCGGTTCGCTGAATCGCGCGTTCCACGTTTACCGGGCCGCAGTTGTAAGCGGCGATGGCCAGATACCAGTCGCCAAACTGCGCATAGAGATCGCGCAGGTGGCGCGCGGCCGCCCGGGTCGCCTTCTCAGGGTCCAACCGGTCGTCGGAATGGCCGGACTGCAGAAGACCGTATTCCCGGCCGCGCCACTGCATGAACTGCCACATTCCAGTCGCGCTCTTGACCGATACCGCGCGCGGCAAGAAAGCCGACTCAGCCTGCGCCAGGAAGATCAGTTCCTGCGGTACGCCTTCTTCGTCCAAAATACGGCGAATCATCGCCGCATACCGTCCGGAACGTTTCAACCCATATTCGAAAGTCATCCGTCCGCGCGGGGAAGAGAAATAGTTAATAAATCCCAGAACCGGGTCGGCCATCTCCAGGGGAAGCTGCGACACCGTGCTCTGTAACTGTTCCTTCACCTTGGCTTTCAAGCCAGGCTCCAAGGGAAACGTCATCCGGGCGATGTCATCGATCGGGGAAGGATCGAAAACGGGCTCCGTCTCGGTGGTGCTCTGATCGACGGCTTCTACCTCGAGGCGGTGAATCTCCTCGACCACCTGCTGATAAGCCGTTTGCAGCCGCAGGGCGGAAAACCCCGCGGGCGCGGTGGTCAGGTACTGAATACCACGGTCGAACTCGATCCGGGCTTCGTCCCCCCTGCCCTGATTCAGCAGTTCCGCTCCCTTGCGCAGGTGATGGCGGGCGCGGCTGATCCGCATGTCCACTTCAACGTCCTGTGGGGTCTGGCTAAATTTCTCGGGGACGACGTGCGTCGTGTCGCGGGAACTCGTATGCTCGAGCAACACGCTCTCTTCGAGAGCAAAGGTGTTCACGAGGGGTTTGGTGGCGGGAGGGACAAAGACGCGAACGTTGCGGGAGCGTGAAAACGCCGGGCTGGAGAGGCCCATTACCAGGAGGAGCAGGAAACAAAGGGAACACGTGCGGATCTGCTGTATTTTCATCCTTCTTCCCGGATTGTAAGTATTCGTTTACACGAACCTTCTGAGGTTACACGAGATCAGGCGCTCCGGTCAAGAGAAACCTGAAGTGGCTACTGATTTTGGAATTTCCGATGACAACTGTCTACGGTTTTAGGAAGCGCAAGGGAATGTGCAATATAAGCCGGGACGAAGCCTGATTCACCGTCACGGTCAGCGGTCCCGCGGCGGATGGAACCGCCAGAGAGACGGGATCGCTTGTCTCCACGTCTACACGGGCGATCTCACGGCCGCCAGCCGTAGCCGTCACCAGACCTGTGGCCGGGAATCGGATCACAATGCGCGTTTCCACATCGGCCCGAAGCTCCTCCACCGTCTTCCACGTGCCGGCCGCGTCGCGTTGCTCCACTCTATAGGAGGATGCAGCGGACCTGAGGGCAAGGGTCACACGCCCCGGCGTCGCCTCGGCCAGGGCGTCCGCTGTCTGGCGGGTCACTACGACAGGCGCGGACGTTTGAGCCGGTTCCGGGGGGGAGGCTGCGGGCTGCGCGGGAGGCTGTGCGGCGGGCCTCGTCGCCGGCGTCCGGCGCGCCTCCTCCCGCTGGACCTTATTCTCCTTGGCCAGTTCTTCCCGCATCTGCACCGCTTCCGGCGGGCCGACTTCCATTCGCGACAACTGGGCCATCTGTTCGAGCTTCGGGCCGGGTGTGGGGCGCGTCAGGAAAAACGCCGCCACCAGGCCGAGCGTGGCGGTCGCTCCCATGAAGGCGTACCACCGGCGCCAGTTTGGCGCAGACCGCCGGCCCTGTTCGTCGCGGGCTGACTGCAAAGTCCCGCGCATCCCGGAAACGTCCGCCGGCGTGTCGAATAGAGTTTGAGCCGGCTCCTCGAGGGCCGAGAGCAATTCTCCGCGCATCTCGGGATCGGCGAGCAGTTCGCGCAACCCCTCCTCATCCGCCAGTGCGTCGAAGAGAGCCTGGTCCTTCATGGCGGCCTGGAACAACTCCGCCCTTTCACTTTCCGAGAGAGTCCCGGTCGCGTACCCAGCCAACAGTCTGCGGATTTCTTCCGGCGTCATACGATACGCTCCCCAACACCCAGCCTGACCATCAATTGCTGCCGGCAGCGATGATCCCAGGTATAGACCGTATTCACGTTCGACGCACCCAGTTTCGCCTGAATCTCCGCATACGAACGTCCCTCCAGTTTCATTCGGAAGATCTCGCGGCAGCGTCCGTCGAGATGACGCACGGCCTCGATCAGCCGCTGTCGCAATTCCCGGCGCTCCAGGTCGGCCAAAACGTTGCCGGAACCGGCGAGCGGCAGGGTGTCCACCGTCACCGCGTCATACTCGCCCCGGCGCGCCGCCCTCCGGCGGAAATCGCTGATTTTGAACCGGATGATCTGAAAAGCGAGCGGCAGCATCTCTTCCAGCTTCACCACCTGCGGATACTTGGTTTCCAACAAGAGCAGTACTTCCTGGGCGAGGTCTTCGGCGTGATCCTTCCCTATACGAAATGCCGCGTAGGAGACAATCCTTTCGCGGAGAGTCGCCAGAAGTTGCTCGCGCTCGGCCACCACGGGTCCGCTACCACGCCGCCACGGAACCATCGTCATGAAATACGCGGGCCATCGGACGCGTCCCGCCAAAGGGGTACTTTTTCAGCGACTCCTCCGAGAGTTCGAACCCGAGGCCGGGTCTCGTGGGCAGCGGGAACCGGCCGTTCACCATCCGCATGGCCGGAAAGCCCAACCACTCTTCCCAGACCTTTTCTTTCATCTCTGGCTCAACCCCGGAGCAGATCTCCTGCACCAGGAAGTTCGGCGAAGCCGCATCGACATGCAGCGTGGCGATCCCCCCGATGGGTCCCTCGCAGGCATGGGGCGCGATCGAGACACCCGAAATGCCCGCCACCGCGGCCGCCTTCCACAAAGCCGTAATCCCACCCACATGATTGATGTCGCACTGGAGGATGTCGATCACTCCCATCTCCACCAGTTCGCGGCACGAATAGGCCGCCACGAGGCGCTCTCCGGTTGCGATCGGGGTGGTCGACCGGCGCGCGATGCGGGCCATCGCCTT
>JAEUQD010000166.1 GCA_016789925.1 Bryobacterales bacterium
CCCGGCATCATGGAGGCGGCCAACCGCGGGGCTTATGACGCGGGTGGAAAGACCGTTGGCCTCAATATCGGCTTACCCTTCGAGCAGCAGTCCAATCCCTTCATCACGCCGGACCTCTGCTTCGAGTTCCACTACTTCTTCATGCGTAAGTTCTGGTTCGCCTATCTCGCCAAGGCGCTGGTGGTTTTTCCCGGTGGCTTCGGGACACTGGACGAACTCATGGAGATCCTCACCCTTACACAGACTCGCAAGCTCGAGAAGAAGATGATCACCATTCTCTACGGCAGCGAGTTTTGGAAGGAGATTCTGAATTTCGAGGCCCTGGTGAAACACGGCCTGATCAGTCCGGAGGATCTGGACTTGTTCCAGTACGCCGATACGCCCGCAGCGGCGATGAACCTGTTGCGCGACGGCCTGACGCGCTTGTATCTGTCGCCGCCGAAGGTCGTGCCGGACGAAGAGACCCCGGAAATCGCGCGGTCGCGCGTGTAAGCTCGCTCTTTCGACGTTATGTTCGCCTCCTGGCGCTTGGAACTGCTGCTTGTCCTGCTCGCGCTCGCCTTTGCGTGGGCGTACTGGTTTGGCGGGTTCGGACAGCAGCTCGGTTTGGGATTGGCCTTCGCCGTCGTCACCGGCATCCTTGCCGCCCGCTGGGGACGCCGGTTACTGAAGCACGTTATCTGGCGCCTACGCAATCGCCTCATCGTCGCTTATCTGTTCATCGCAGTGATCCCGTTTGTGCTGATCGTCGTTCTGGCGATGTCGACGGCCCGCCAGCTTGGCGGGCAACTCGCGGTCCACCTGGTCAGTTCCGAGCTCGAACGGCGTTACTCCTCACTACTGGGCGCGGCGCGAACGGTAGCCCGAGCTCCTTCCGAACGCCGCCAGGTTATTCTCGACCGGATGGAAACGGTCTATCGCGAACGCTTCCCCGGAATGCAGATTCAATTGGACGAGAACCTGACGCCGGGGGATGCCGAGACATCCGGGGTGGTCGTGCGTGACGGGTTTCTGTTTATTTGGGCGCGCGCTCAATTCCAGGACCGCCAGGTTACCTTCTTCGCTCCCATCACGCGCCGCTGGCTGGCTGACCTGTCGCCTGGGCTGGGTGATGTGTCGATCATCCATTTCCCCGATCCCGGCAAGCCGCGCCAAGCCATCCGGCTGCACGGCTCCCCCGAGCCCGAAGACGACGAACCACCGTCAGTGCCCAAGGCTGCTAACCGCATGGACCTCGAGCTACTCTGGGCCTCGGAAATCCCGATCGCATTGTGGAATGCGCCCCGACAGTCGGAACTCGCACTCCTGAGCGTCCATTCGCGGCTTTCCGCGGTGCTCAGTGTTCTTACGGCCCAGCAGGCCGAATCCAAAGTTTCAGTCCTGATTGCTTTCTACGCCATCATCTTCGCCATTGTCGAAGTGATCTCGATCTACATCGGCGTCTCGCTCACGCGCACGATCACCGGTGCTGTGAATGAGCTCTATGAAGGGACCGAACGCGTAAAGGAAGGCGACTTTTCTCACCGGATTCAGGTGAAGGGCGAGGACCAGATTGCCGAACTCTCGCGGTCCTTCAATACCATGACAGAGAATGTCGAGCGGCTACTCCGCATCGCCAAAGAAAGCGAGCGCATGCAGGCCGAGCTCGAGATCGCAAGGCAAGTCCAGGCCCAACTGTTTCCGCGAAGCGTACCCAAGCTCAAGTCCCTGGAACTCAAGGCCGTCTGCAACCCCGCCCGCACCGTGTCGGGTGACTATTTCGACTATCAGATGTTGCCCGATGGCCGTCTCGCCCTTGCCCTGGGAGACGTGGCCGGCAAGGGAATCTCGGCGGCCCTGCTGATGGCTTCGTTGCAGGCTTCGCTCCGCATGCAGGTGCGCGAGCCAGGACTGTCCTCGTCGCGGCTGGTGGGCCGCATCAACCAACACCTGCACTCCAACACCGCTCCGGAGAAGTACGCCACCTTCTATTTCTCCCTCTTCGACGAAGAAGCCGGGACTCTGACGTACACCAATGCCGGGCATCTTCCCCCCTTGCTATTCCGGAATGGCGAGGTGACTCCGCTGGATGTGAACGGCATGGTGGTGGGCGCGTTCCCGTTCGCCAAATACAACGAAAGCCAGGTGACGCTTCTGCCCGGCGACCTGCTGGTTGGCTACACCGACGGCATCACCGAGCCGGAGAATGAATATGGGGAGATGTTTGGTGAAGAACGGCTGATCGAAGTCGTGCGCAAGAACAGCCATCTGAGCCACGACCACATCACGAATGCCGTGATCGACGCCGTGCAGCAGTTCACGGGTTCGCCCGAGTTGCAGGACGATATGACCCTGATCGTGGTACGCCGAGTCTAAGCCTATGAAGATCCTCACCACCGCGCAAATGCGCGAAGTCGACCGCCGCACCGAGGAACTGGGACTTCCCGGGGCGCTGTTGATGGAAAACGCCGGCCACCGCGTCGTCGAGTTGCTGGTCCGGGAATTTTCGCCGCTGTCGCAACACCGGATTCTGATTCTTTGCGGGAAGGGGAACAACGGCGGCGATGGGTTGGTTGTTGCCCGCCAGTTGTTCACCCGTTTTTCGCCACAGGCCCTTTGGACCGTGCTCGCCGAGGAACCACCGGCAAACATCGCCACTTTGCAGGCGGTCGGCTGCCCGGTCTTTGACAAGGTGACGCCGGAGATGCAGACGGCAACCATCGTGGTCGACGCGCTGCTTGGCACGGGCCTTTCGGGTCCGCCGCGCGAACCGTACGCGTCGCTGCTCGCCACGCCATTCCCCCTGGCCAGGATCGTTGCCGTCGATATCCCGTCGGGCCTCGCGTCGGACGCCGCGGAGACGACGTGGCCCCACGTGCGCGCGCACTACACCGTCACGTTCACCGCTCCCAAACCAGCGCACGTCCTGGAACCGAACGCCTCGGCCTGCGGCCAGTTGCACGTCGGCCAGATCGGTTCGCCGGATTCCCTGCTGCCGGGAGAAACTGTTCTCTCCGAGCCATCTCTGTTTGCACACTTATTCGCCTCACGCCCCGTCACGGCGCACAAAGGAACATTCGGCCACGCTCTGATCATCGGCGGCGCCGCGGGGAAGACCGGGGCCGCGGCAATGGCTGGACTCGCCGCGCTGCGGATGGGCGCGGGTCTGGTCACGGTTTGTTCCGACCAGGCGCCGCCCAATCCCGAGTTGATGCACGAACCGCTGGCCAACATGCGCCGCGCGGCGGCGGACAAAACCGTGCTCGCGATTGGACCCGGGCTGGGCGCTTCGTCCGTGGTCAAACCGCTGCTGGATGAATCCAAGCAGCCTGTCATCATCGATGCGGACGCCCTCACGGTCATGGCTGGTCAGCGCTTCCCGCGACGGTCGAACATCATCCTCACACCGCACCCCGGCGAAATGGCACGGCTCGCCAACATGTCGACAGCGGAGGTTCAGAAAGACAGGCTCAAGCTGGCGCGCAGTTTTGCGAAAGACCGCGAGGTGACGCTCGTGCTGAAAGGGAGGAATACTCTGATCGCCTTCCCCAACGGCCAGGTGTTTGTCAATCCTACGGGCGGCCCGGCCATGGCTACGGGAGGGTCCGGCGATATCCTCACCGGGTTGATTGCCGGGTTGCTGGCGCAATTCCCCGACCGGCTGCGCGAAGTGGTTCCCGCTGCCGTGTGGTTGCATGGACGCGCCGGCGATTTGGCCGCTCGTGAACTGGGCGAGCAGTGCGTCATCGCCACCGATCTCTTGCGCTTCCTGCCGCAAGCCATCCATGACCTACGTCACTGATTCCGACGAAGCGACCGTCGACCTCGGCCGGCGGCTGGCTCAGGTGCTGCCACCGCGAGGAGTTGTCCTGCTGATTGGAAATCTCGGTGCGGGTAAGACGACGCTGGCCAAAGGCATCGCCGAGGGCAGGAACGCGGCAGCCGCGGACGAGGTATCGAGCCCCACCTACACCCTGATCCATGAATACGGCGACCCGGTGACCGTGTATCACATTGACCTCTACCGGCTGGATACCGTCGAGGAGGCGGCCGGGCTCGGATTGGATGAGTTGTTCGACCGCGACGCGCTCGTGCTGATCGAGTGGGGCGAGCGGTTTCCGCAACTGCTGCCGCCGTCGCGTACCGAAATTCGCATCGAGCGGACCGGTCCCGACGAGCGCCGCATCACGGTGGCAACTGTCGTGCAACCCACCAGTTGATGCGACCTCTCCTCCTGCTGTGCCTCTTGGGGGCCGCCACGCTGCAAG
>JAEUQD010000181.1 GCA_016789925.1 Bryobacterales bacterium
TGAGGCTCAAGGATGGGCTGCAAGGAAGGCCCCCAAAGCGCTCCCGTCAACGGCTTCGTTCCGCCAGAGGAACGTGCCGCCGAAGTGCAATCCGACTACTTTCGCCGTATCCATGCTGAGCACCGGTGAACCGGAGTTGCCGCCCAGCGTCGAGCAATCGTGGGACCACCGCGACCCATCCGTCGAAGTGGCCACCACGTCGCCCGGCGCGGCGCGCTTCACGCCGAAACGGTTGCCGAACACGGTGCCGATAAACATGGGATTGCGTTGGGGATCGTTGAACGGGAATCCGATGGCGACCACATTGTCGCCCACCTTCGGACCGCTGGACAGCGAGAGCGGCTGACGGTCCACCGAGAACACGCGAGGCTCCACCTGAAGCACAGCAATGTCGAGCGTCTCGTGAAAGCCCTTCACGCCGACAATGTCGACCGGAGATTCGTCGGGCGTCTGGAATTCCCGGCGGAAACTGATGATGGCCTGCCCACGTTCCAGTCTCCGCGTGCCGTTGGAGGCGCCGTCAAGCACGTGGCGATTAGTGACAAGAGTGGTTTCGTTCACCAGGAACCCGGTGCCGAGGGGTTGACCGTCCGTGCGGTCGATGCGGCCGATCGAGCGCACAAAGGGTTGGACAGCCTCCTGAAACTTCTCCCAGGCTGGGAACAGTTTGAGGAAGTCCTCTTCTGCAAAGTCTTCCGGACGCCCGTTGACGATCTTCGGAGCGGGGCGCATCATGCGCATCATCATTTCGAGCGCGGCAAGCTGTTTGGGAGTGGGCTCTTCGCCGTTCTTAAGAGCTTGCAGCGCCTCGCGGGCCAGCCCGCCTTCGGCATTTTCCGGCAGACGTTCGGTGCCGATTATTGCGCGTACGCGTTCCACCGCCTGTTCGGGGGACGCTTCGCCAAATGTGCGCCGCACACGGGCGAGAAGCAGATCGACATTCGCCATGGTGGTTCTCCTCGACTAAAGCGCCTCGGGCGGCGCCAACAGCTTCCCGTTGGGATCTTTGTAGACTTCCAGGCACTGCGCCCCGTCGAATTCCAGGGTGACGTAGCCATGCGGACTGTAGCGCTCCGGGCCGTCTTCGATAAACGGGTTCGGACCGTCGAGGACCTTACAGCCGGGGACGGTGGTGCCGTTCTTCTGGGCGGCAGGGAGGGTCTTCCAGTTCATGGTCGAACTTGGGGTTCCCCCGAACTTGTCTCGAAAGCCCGGAAAGCCTCCGTGCCCGATGCAACGCCCCTTGAGACCCCAGATGGGCTCGGTGTCGTAAATCACGCAGCGATGCTCGTGGCCCCAGTACCAGGCGTGAATCCGCTGCCGCGTGAGCAGCGGCGCGAGTTGGTTACGGAGTCTGGGTCCCTGGCTGTCGAGTTGTGAAAACGGCTGGTGGTGCGAGAACAGGATCACCTTGCGGTTGCCCGCGGCGTTGACGAGGTCGGTCAGCCACTTCACCTGGTCGTCCGCCATGTTGTGATCGACATAGGCGGTGTCAAGACCGACCAGCAGCCAGTGGCTGTTCTGCCACGCAACGCAACTCGACTTCTGGCCGAAGCGGGCGTCCACCGCCTCAATGTAAGCAGAGCCGCCCGAATACATCTCATGGTTGCCGTTGAGCGCGCGGCACAACGCGCCGGAAGCCTGCGGGAAAATGTCGGAGAACCGTTCCTGAATTTCGCGCTTCGAGCCGGAGTAATAGACGTCGCCCAAGTGGAGGATGAGCTGAAACCCAGGGTCTTCCTTCTTGATCGAATCGGCGATGGCCGGAGCGCCATAAAGACCCGTACCCCAGTCGCTGAACAGCGCGACGCGCCCCTTGTCTCCAAAGGCTTCGGCGGTGGGATTCGGTTTGCGCCAGGCGAACGGGGTGGCGCGAAAAATCAGCCGCAGGCCCGTCGGCAGCCACCCGAGCACATCGTGGTTATCGAACTTGACCTCGTCCGCGCTCGAGGAGACAGGCACAACGTCCCCCTTCGCACCGGGGTTCTGAAGCGCCTGTTCGACCAGGTAGGTCTGGATGCGGGCCGCTAGTGCGTTCTCGGCCGACGACATCACACCGGGCTCTTTGTTCTCTTCCTTTAGTTTGCCGATGGCATTGTTGAACGCGGCCATCAAACGGGCGCGTTCCATATTGTCGGCTTGGGCGACGTCAGAAGCGGCTTCCTGGACGGCTTCCTGAACGCGTTCGGCATTGCGTTCGAGGTTGGCATTCAGGCTGGAAAAATCAATCAGGGTGCGGCGGATGCTCATGTGCCTTCGGTTCCTCCGTGGGCAGTAGTGAATAACGCGACGCAATCATATCAAAGATTTCTTCGGGATGCGCGCCTTTTGCTCCGGGCGTTCGCGCCGTCTCGATTGGCGCTCGGCGACTGTTATTCGCGAAGGCAGGCTGCTCGATGACTCCCGCCCAGTAACCGGCACTTACCCTTCACCTGTTTTTCGCCTCAACGAAAATTTTCCGTTATCAACGAATTGAAATTTATTTCTCCCTCTTTTTGAACAACTTCCGGAAATGGAACCGTAAATGTCGCGTCCCCACCCTCCATCCTGGGCGCGGTATGAAACACTTTACTCATTCCGCCCCTTCCTCGAAATCGACACATTTCGACACGAATTTAACTCCCATCCAAGCCGCCGCTGCCATCGCCCTCGGCTTCGGTCTCGAGATTCCCGCCGTCGCCGC
>JAEUQD010000201.1 GCA_016789925.1 Bryobacterales bacterium
CCGATGTCGGGTTGAAGATAGCGGACGGTGTCCACTAACGCAGGGCCGTCGGCGTCGACCGACCGCACCGAAGGAGTCATCCAGACGGAATTGTCGCCCGGTCCGAGCGGCGTCGTATTCCAGTAGGGAACGTCGGGCAGAAAATCAATGACATTGGGCTGAACGATGGCGGAGTCGACCGGGATGGTAGCCGGGCTCCCAAGGTACACCTCGCCAGGGTTGCAATTGGAAGCGCCCAGCGGACAAGATCCTCCGAAAACCAGCCAGCCAGTCGGTCCCGAATTCGACAGACCGTCGATGGGCGCAGCACTCACGGCAAGAGCTATGACAAGCCCAACCGCGAGACGCGCTGACAACCTCACGCTCATACTCCCTCCTCTCCAAACCGTTCTCCCGACAGTTTGGTACTCAAACACGCGTAGAACTATTACGTATTATGTTGCGCTACGCACAGGTGGTTGTCAATCCAGCCTTTGAAACTAGTCTGGCCCCCGTCCAGGGGCAGTACTTGAGATACACTCCAACGAGGAGATTGGCGTGCAAGGTTTAGCCAATAAGAATATTTTAATCACCGGCGCATCGTCTGGAATTGGACAAGCCATCGCCTGGCGATTTGCGCGGGAAGGGTGCAATGTCGCCATCAACTACCGGAGCGACCGGAAGGGGGCCGAGTCAACACTGGCCTCGGCCGAACCCGGGCGGCACATTCTCGTTCAGGCGGATGTCTCGCGGGAGGAAGACGTGACGCGGATGTTCGCGGAGGTTCTGGCCGCCTTCTCGCGCCTGGACGTGTTAATCAACAATGCGGGAATCCAAAAGCCGTCGCCGTCGGAGGATCTCGGCGCGGCAGATTACGACCGGATTCTGGACGTCAACCTCCGCGGTCCGTTTCTGTGTTCCCGGGAAGCGATCCGTCATTTCCTTTCGCGGCCGGGCGGAGGAGTGATTGTGAACAACTCGAGCGTCCATCAGGTGATCCCAAAACCGAAATACCTCAGCTACTCGATCACCAAAGGCGGATTGGACAATCTCACCCGAACGCTCGCGCTGGAATATGCGGGCCGGGGAATCCGGGTCAATGCCGTCGGGCCAGGCGCGGTAGTCACTCCCATCAATAACGCCTGGATTCACGACCCGAAGGCAAAAGCGGAAGTGGAAAGTCATATTCCGATGGGACGGGCGGCAAATCCGGACGAAATCGCGGCGGTGTTCGCTTTCCTGGCTTCCGAGGAGGCGTCCTACATCACAGGGCAGACGTTGTATGCGTGCGGTGGGTTGACGCTGTACCCGGAATTCCGGACAGCCTGGTCGTCGGGAGAATAGATTCATGAGAGTACTCATTACAGGCGCTAAGGGCGGCTTGGGCTCCGCGGTCACCACCGCGTTCCTCGACGCCGGCCACACGGTGATCGGAGTTTCAAGGTCGATCTCGGCGGCGGACTTCCCGCAGCCGAACTTCATTCCGATGCCCGCGGGTATGGATCGGGTCGCTGAGGTGATCGCGCAAGTGGAGCCGCTGGATGCAGTGGTGCACCTGGTGGGCGGGTGGACTGGGGGAACTCCGGTGGCCGAGGCGCCTGACGAGACCCTGGGGCAGATGCTCGACATCAACGTGGTGTCCACCTGGAGACTTCTGCGGGCGGCGGTTCCGGCGTTGCGCAAGGGCGGCGGGGGCCGGATTGTGGCGGTCGGGAGCCGGGCGGCGGTGGAACCGGCTGCCGGGTCAGGAGCTTATAGCGCAGCCAAGGCGGCGATGGTGGCGCTCATCCGGACCGTGGCGATTGAGGAAGCGTCCCACGGAATCACGGCGAACTGCGTGCTGCCGGGAACGATGGACACGCCGGGGAACCGCGCCGCGATGCCCGCAGCCGACCGGTCTCGCTGGGTGCCGGTGGAGCGGGTTGCCGGCCTGATCCTCTGGCTGGCCTCGGAAGCAGGCGCCAGCGTCACGGGCGCCGCCCTTCCCATCTACGGCGAACCCTAGACTAGCGCCGTTACAATAAAATGATCTATGCCGTTATCCAACGAAGAGTTCTACCGGATTCAGAAGTTGCCGCCGTACGTTTTTGCGGTCGTCAACGAGATGAAGGCAGAACTCCGAGCTAACCAGTATGACGTCATCGACTTCGGAATGGGCAACCCGGACGGCGCCACGCCTCGGGTGATCGTCAACAAGCTGGTGGAAGCCGCTCGGGATAAGCGGAACCATCGGTACTCGATGTCGCGGGGATTGCCGAATCTCCGGCTGGAGATCTGCAAGCGCTATAAAAAGCTCTTTAACGTCGATTTAAATCCCGAAACCGAAGCGATTTCCACCATTGGCGCGAAAGATGCGTTGGCGCATTTGTTGTTCGCGGTGATTGGTCCCGGCGATACCGTGGTGTCGCCGAACCCGGCCTATCCGATCCACCAGTATGGCGTGATCATGGCCGAAGGCCATGCCTGCACGATTCCCATGCCGACGCCGGACGAGTTTTTGAACCGGGTGCACGACCTCTACAAGCGGAACACGGAAAAACCGAAGATGATTCTGATCTCGTTTCCGCATAACCCGACGACGACGTGCGTGGACCTGGACTTCATGAAGGCGATTGTGGCCCTGGCGCAGAAGCACGGCACGATGGTGGTGCACGATTTCGCCTATGCCGACATTTGCTTTGACGGCTACAAGGCGCCCTCGATTCTCGAAGTGGACGGCGCCAAGGAAGTGGCCGTCGAGATCTTCTCGATGTCGAAGTCCTACAACATGGCGGGTTGGCGCATGGGGTTCTGCCTCGGCAATCCGAAAATGATCAAGGCGCTGGCGCGGATTAAGAGCTACCTGGATTACGGGATTTTCCAGCCGCTGCAGATCGCCGGGATCATCGCTTTGCGCGAGTGCGAAGAAGAGGCGAAGAAGATTTGCCACATTTACCAGAAGCGCCGCGATGTGATTGTGGACGGCCTGAACCGGGCCGGCTGGCCGGTAACCAAGCCCAAGGGTTCGATGTTTCTTTGGGCGCCGATCCCGGAGCCCTTCCGGGACCTTGGTTCGTTGGAGTTTTCCAAGAAACTGCTCCGGGAAGCATTAGTGGCGGTCTCGCCGGGGATCGGGTTTGGACCCCATGGGGAAGGCCACGTTCGATTCTCGTTCATTGAGAACGAGCATCGTACCCGCCAGGCAGTGCGGTCCGTCAAAGCCTTTTTGCGGGCTAAGACATGAAATACCTCTTTCTTCTTTTGAGCTTGACCACGGTTTCTTTCGGTCAGATTTCCTGGGGACTCCGCGGCGGAGTTCCGCTGAATGAAGCGCTGGAGGATTTTCCGGGCCGGTTCAACTTTCAGAACCGGCCGCAATATTGGGTTCTGGGCCCGACGCTCGAGATTCGGCTGCCCAAACGGCTGGGAATCACGTTCGACGCCCTGTACCAGCGGTTGAAGTTCGACGGTCCGAACGGTGAACAGACCGGGAGCGAATGGGAGTTTCCCGCCATGTTGCGGTACCGGTTCGGCAGCGGCATGGTGCGGCCCTTCGTAGCCGGCGGCGGATCGTTCAACAAGATTACCGGGATTACGACGCCGCGGTCGTCGGTGACGGGGGTCGTCTTCGGCGGCGGAGCGGAAATCAAGATCCCGCTGCTGCGGATTACGCCGGAACTGCGCTACACGCACAAGCTGGACGAGAACATCAGCCTCGAAGGGCTGCGGTCGCGCACGAACCGCGTGCTGCTGCTGGTGGGTGTGACGTTCTAGCGAGCTTTCCCCACTACAGCGTCCGGCTCTTCAATTGCCCGGCCAGGTAATCGCTCGCCCGCCACGCCAGCGCCAGAATCGTCAGCGTCGGGTTCTTCTCGGTGGCGGTGGGAAACGCCGAGCCGTCCATCACAAACACGTTCGGCACTTCGTGCATCTGGCAGAATCCGTTGAGCGCGCTACGCTTGGGGTCTTCGCCCATCCGGCACGTGCCGTGTTCGTGAATGGCCGCGCCCGGCATGTCCACAGCGCCGCGCCGGTAGGGCAGCACTTCGGCCTTGGCGGCCCGGAGAATCGCCTCGGCCGTGTCGTACATCTCCGCCGCCATCTTGCGCTCGTTTTCGCCGATCTTGAATTCGATGCGCGCCACCGGAACGCCGTATGGATCGTTCGCCGTTCCTTCCACCGTGACGCGATTGTCGCGATACGGCAGCACCTCGCCGTAGGGATGCAGTGCCACCAGCGCCGGATACCGTTTCTTCACCGCCGCCTTGAACGACGCGCCAAAACCATCCATCAGCTTGGCGTAGTTCGCGTTGGCCTGCGCCCCACAACCCCACAACTGCATCCCGAACCCGCGCAGGTACTGCCGCGGGGACTTGTGGTTGAAGCGCGGCAGATACACATGCTCGCCGGTGATTCCGTCGTCATTCGTCACCGCCGAGCCCAGCAATTGCGGCAGGAACCCGTACATGTGGAACCGGATCTGTTCGCACAGGTAGCGGCCAATCACGTCGTTCGCATTGCCGATCCCGTTGGGGTGCCGGCTCGATTTCGAATTCAGGAGGATGCGCGTCGAGTCGATGGCCCCGGCCGCTACCACAACGGTGCGCGCCTTCACCTGCCGCTCCGCCCTCGTATACCGGTCGAAGTATTGAACACCGCTGGCACGCCCGTCGTCGCCGGTGAGCACGCGCGCCACCACCGCGTTGTCGATCACCTTCACACGCCCCGTCTTCAGCGCCGGTTGAATCAGGTAGTCGGAGGAATTGAAGAACGCCGCGATATCGCAGCCGCGCCCGCACGCGCCGCAATAGTGGCAGGCCGCCCGCCCGTTGTGCGGGCGCGTCAGCACCGCCCGGCGTCCCGCCACCATGCGAATGCCGATCGACGACGCGGCTTTCTTCAATAGCTGTTCGCCGCAGCGCGGCGCGGGAGGCGGCAGGTGAAAGCGCGACCCGGGCAGCACGTCGGAGTCGTCAGCCCCGCCGCTCACGCCAATCAACTGGTCCACTTTGTCGTAATACGGTGCGATGTCCTTGTAGCGGATGGGCCACGCCACCTCCCAGCCGTCCTTTGCCGGACCTTCGAAGTCCACGTCGCCATACCGCAGCGACACCCGGCCCCAGATATTTGTCCTCCCCCCGCGGCCCCACACGCGCCACAAATCGAACGGTTGCGCCAACTCGACAGGCTGCTCGCGCGGGTCCAGACGAAACACCGGCGGGCGTTGACCCCGATCCAACCTTGCGTTCCACTCCCACGGCTTCACATGCGACCAGTACGTTGCCGGGTTGAACCGTGTCCCCGCGTCCAGCAGCAGCACGTTCACACCCTGCCGCGACAGATTCCACGCCGCCATTCCTCCCGCGGCGCCGGAACCGATCACAACCACATCATGGGTGACGGTCTGCATCAGTCCTGGTGCTCCTTGTGGGTGCAGCCCTGGAACTCCGCCACCGGCGTGTAGCCCTTCCAGCCCAACTCCTGCGCCAGGCCTTCGCGCGAGCTGTAATAGCCGTCGATCGTCAAATCCTTCACCAGTTGAAAGAACGGATGCCCTTCCAGGTCGGTCAGAATGTCGGCCATCGAACGGCCCCGCCGCACCGAGGTCTGCACCAGACGCAGCCCTTGCCGGAATTCGGCCAGCGTCCTCGTGTCCACCGAATAGTGCCGGTCGATGGAAAGATGCACTCGGGCATCGGCGGCGCCCGGCGTGTCCGTGCGTGGAATGATCGTCTCCGCGATGTCCCGGATCAGGTCCAGTTCACCCGGCGAAAACACCTTCGGCGAATACGGGCCGGCGGGTTCGGGCGTGTGCGTATGTGTCTGGGCAAGCACGGGAAGCGTCACTGCCGCGCCCAGCACCTGTCGGCGAGTCTTCATGAGTGTTATGTTAGCTGGCAATGGGCTGGGTCCTCGCTCTCTTCTTGCTGATCGACTACACGCGCGACGTGAAGCCCCTCCTCGACAAGCGCTGTGTCGCCTGCCACGGTCCGAAACTGGCGATGCACGGCTTGCGTCTGGACACGCGCGCGGGCGCTTTGAAAGGCGGTGAATCGGGCGCACCCGCCCTGGTCCCCGGCCGCTCCGCCGGCAGCCTGCTCATCCGCTACGTCTCCGGCCAGGACAAAGAAATCGTCATGCCGCCCTCCGGCCCGGGCCTCACCGCGGACGAGATCAAGACGCTGAAACAGTGGATCGACGAAGGCGCAGCCTATCCCGATGCGGCCGCGCCGGAAACCACCCAGCGATCGGACCACTGGTCGTTCCAACCCATCCGCCAACCCGCGGTCCCCACGGTGACCGATCGCGCGTGGATCCGGAATCCGATCGACGCTTTCATCCTCGCCAGGCTCGAATCCAAAGGCTGGAAACCCGCGCCCGAGGCTCGCCCCGAACAACTCGTCCGCCGCGTCTTTCTCGACATCACAGGACTGCCGCCCACGCTGGAAGAACAGGCGCGTCCCCTCGATTGGGACCGCCTGGTCGAGGATCTGCTCAACCGGCCCGCCTATGGCGAACGCTGGGGCCGCCACTGGCTCGACCTCGTGCGCTTTGCCGAGTCCAACGGTTACGAACGCGATGGCGTCAAACCCGAAGCCTGGCGCTATCGTGACTACGTCATCGCCTCGTTCAACAAAGACAAGCCCTTCGACCGTTTCATCGCCGAACAGCTCGCCGGCGACGAGTTACCCGGCGCGAATGCCGAAACCCTCGTCGCGCTCGGCTTCAACCGCCTCGGCCCCTGGGACGACGAACCGGCCGACCCGGCCGAAGATCGCTTCGACCAGCTCGACGACATCGTCAGCACCACCTCGCAAGTGTTCCTCGGCCTGACCCTCGGCTGCGCACGCTGCCACAACCACAAGTTCGACCCGCTCACTGCCCGCGACTACTATTCCATGGCCGCCATCTTCAACGGCCTGAAGCGGCCTCAGCGCGGCCGCACCGAACTCACGCTCCCCGTCGCCACCTGGACCGCAGTCGACCGCGAAAAAGAACGCGACGCCCGCATCGCTACCGAAGTCGCCCGCGCCGCCGTGCAGTTCAAAATCACCGGCGCGTACGATCCCGCCATCGCAAGCCAAATCGAGCAATGGAAACGCGGCCAGCCAGACTTGCCTCGCGGCTATTTCCTCCACGAGCCAACGGCCCAACCCGCGAAGATGCACTTGCTGGTCCGCGGCAAGGCGTCACGGCCCGGTCCCGAAGTCGAACCCGCCGTACCAGCCATCCTCGTCCGCGAACAACCAACGTTCACGCCACTGGCCCGCACCAGCGGCCGCCGCCTCGGGCTGGCCCGCTGGCTCGCCAGCCGCGACAACCCGCTTACTGCCCGCGTCATCGTCAATCGCGTCTGGCAGTTCCACTTCGGCGAAGGCCTCGTGCGCACCCCCAGCGATTTCGGTAAGCTCGGCGAAAAGCCCACGCATCCGGAGTTGCTCGACTGGCTCGCCGCCTGGTTCGTCAACGAAGGTTGGTCGTTCAAGAAGCTGCACCGCCTGATTCTCACCAGCAACACCTACCGCATGAGCAAGGCGCGCAACGAAACCTACGCTGCGGAAGACCCGGAAAACCGCTACTGGTGGCGCTTCCCCTACCGGCGCATGGAGGCCGAAGCCATTCGCGACTCGATGCTCGCCGTCAGCGGCCAACTGAATACGGCCATGGGTGGCGCGAGTATGTTCCCCGAAATCCCCGAGGCCGCCCTCGCCGGCTCCTCGGATCCCGACAAGATCTGGAAGACTTCGCCTGAGCCCGAACGCAACCGCCGTACCGTCTACGCGTTTCTGAAACGGTCGATGATCGTCCCCATGCTCGAAGTCCTGGACCTCTGCGACACTGCCCGCTCTACCGCCCAACGGATGACCACCAGCGTCGCCCCCCAGGCGCTCACGCTCTTCAACGGCGATTTCGTCAATGCCCAGGCGCGCGCCTTTGCCCGCCGCCTCCAAATGGAAGCCGGACCCGACGCCGAACGTCAAATCGAGCTCGCCTATCGCCTGGCCCTCGCCCGCCCGCCCACCGGCGCCGAACGCCGCAAGATGCGCGCGTTCCTCGAACGCGAGCCCGTCGAACAGCTCGCGCGCGTTGTCCTCAACCTCAACGAATTTGTCTATCCCGATTAGCCAACCCATGACTCGAAGAGACCTGCTGTTTCGCGCCACCGCCGGATTCGCCGCACTCCCCCTGGTGGATTTGCTCAGCCGCGATGGATTCTTTCAGGCCCACGCCGCTTCCGGGAAGCCCGCGAACCTCCTTGCCGCGCGCCCGCCGCATTTCTCCGCCAAAGCCAAGCGCTGCGTCTTCCTCTTCATGAACGGCGCGCCCAGCCAGGTGGACACCTTCGACCCCAAGCCGCAGCTCGACAAGTTTCACGGCACGCCCTACCGCGGCCCGCTCGCCGTCGGCTCCAACGGGCGTCCCGTCGGCTATCTCATGAAGAGTCCGTTCCCGTTCTCCCAGCACGGCCAAAGCGGACTCCCCGTTTCCAGCCTTTTTCCCAACATCGCGCGCCATGCCGACGACCTCTGCGTCATCCGCTCCCTGCACACCGACACGGCCGCCCACGCCTCCGGCTGCCTCCAGATGAACACCGGCCACATTCTCATTGGCCGGCCTTCGCTCGGCTCGTGGTTGAGTTACGGTTTGGGAACGAATAACGAAAACCTCCCCGCCTACGTCGTGATGACCGATCCGCGCGGCGGTCCCATTTCCGGCGCATCCAACTGGACCGCGGGCTACATGCCGGCCGCCTTCCAGGGAACTTTGTTCCGCAGCACCGGAGCCCCCCTGCTCGATCTCGAGAATCCACGCGGCGTCACCCAACAAACGCAGCGCGCCGCGCTCGACCTGCTTCGCGACCTCAACGAAGAGCATCGCGAAATGCACCCAGCCGAGGGCGACCTGGCCGCGCGCATCCACACCTACGAACTCGCCTACCACATGCAAACCGCCGCGGCCGAAGCCGTCGATCTCGACAGGGAATCGCCGCAAACCCGGCGCATGTATGGGCTCGACAACAAGCTCACCGCCGATTTCGGACGCAAGTGCCTGATCACACGCCGCCTGCTCGAACGCGGCGTCCGCTACGTGCAGCTATACTCCGGCGGCGGCCACATCGAAGACACCTGGGATGGCCACAACGACTGCATTACCAACCACACGCTCCACGCCGGCGAAACCGACCAGCCAATCGCCGCCTTGATGGCCGACCTCAAACGGACCGGCCTTTGGGACGAGACCCTGCTTGTCTGGGGCGGCGAGTTCGGCCGCACGCCCACCAGTGAGGGCGTCGACAAGCCGGGCCGCGATCACGACTGGCACGGATTCTCGATGTGGCTGGCAGGCGCGGGCGTCAAAGGGGGACAGGCCATTGGAGCTACCGACGAACTCGGGTTCGCCGCTGTGGAAGACAAGTTCCATGTCTCGGATTTGCACGCTACAATCCTGCACTTGATGGGACTGGATCACACGAAATTGACTT
>JAEUQD010000226.1 GCA_016789925.1 Bryobacterales bacterium
CGTTTCCGCGTGCAGCGCAGCGACATAACCTCGCATCCCCGTGTCGCCACCGGCCGTACCAACGAGAATCTTGTCCTTGACGACCAGCGGCGCCGACGTCGCAACCATGCCGTCGTCAACTTCGCCGTATTTCTTCGACCATAAGACTGCGCCGGTACGGCGATCGAGCGCCACCAGATAGATATCGGTAGTCACGAAGTAGACCTTGTCGCCCATGATCGCCGCTCCGCGATTGACGGCCTCCTTCTTCGACTTAGGGTCCTTGAAGGCCCAGATCAGCCGGCCGCTCCTGGCGTCGAGCGCCCGAATCTCGTTGGGCGCGGTGATATACATGATGCCGTCGTGGACGATTGGGTTAGTGCGCAGGCCACTGGCCTTGGGGACATGATATGTCCATTTCGGAACTAAGGAGGCGGCGTTGCTGGTATTGATCTGCTTGAGCGCGCTATGCCGCTGTCCGCGATAGTCCCCTGCATACGTAAGCCAGTTATCGCCGGGCCCCTTGAGAATATCCTCGAATCGGACCTGGGCCGCGGCCGACGCGGCAAGAGCGAGAGAAAGCCAGAGAGTGCGCATAATCCCCTGTAATTACTTCTTGGTTGTCGCGTCAGCAGGACGGACTGTAAGCCGACTCAGATAAGAAACGAGATCGTTGACTTCCTGCTTGGAGAGGCGTGTGGCGTAGTTCTTGGGCATGGGTGAGCCCCTCCCAATCGTCATATCGGTAACGTCTTCCATGGCAACCAGATGGACGTTGCCCTGGGCGTCCTGAAGTTGTACGGAGTAGTTGGTGCGGTTGCGGGCGACCCCTTTGAGCGTTTGCCCGCTCTTAAGAGTCAGGGTGACCGCGCGATAACCGAGCGCTCCGTCTGCGTCGGGGTCGACGACGGAATCCCAAAGGTCTGGCAAGGCCCGCATGCCCGCGTTGGATAGATCGGGACCCAGCATGCCGCCCTTGCCGCGAACACGGTGGCAGTTGGAACACCCAGCGGCGCCCCAGAAAATCTTTTCCCCATTCGCAATGTCCCCGGGAGCGGGGTTTTCCGCGGCCGGCGCGGTGAGCGACCGTACGAAGGCTACCACCTGCCAGGCCTGATCCTCTGGAAGGTTGGCGGGCGGCATCGCTCCGCCGACCCCTTTCTGGACGGCCTTGTATAGCGTGTCATCGTCCAGCGGGTGCCAAAAGACCTGGGCCCGCAGATTGGGTCCGCGGCCACCCTGCCCCTCCGCTCCATGACAGGCCGCGCAACCATTGGCAAACAGCTTCCGGCCGGCCTCAATGGCCTGGGGATTCCCGATGGCGGGATTCTTGGATTTCTCGCCCTCCTTTTCGTGCTGCGCCAGCACGGGAGCGGAGAACAAAAGGAGACAAAGCCCGGCAACAACCCTCATGGAGAGCCATTATCTAACAAACCGGTGAGGTTCCGGACGTAAAATTGTCTCAGAGGCACAAGAGAGACTTTATGCCCATCACCCTTCATCCTGAACTCGAGGCACGGATTCGCGCTCGCGCCGACGCCGCTGGGTTGACAGTTGAGACATACATCGAACGTATGGTGCGCGACGACGAGTTCGCGGAGGAGGACCTGGAGGGCCTCGCGATCGAGGGGCTTGAGTCTGGCAAGTCGGTTGAAGCGGACGCGGGCTACTGGGCCGAAAGACGCCGGCGGCTCATCGAACGCCACCGGCAAACCGTTACGCCGTGAGCGCTTTGTACTCCGTCAAGCCCAAAGCCACGCGGGATCTTGACGACTACGCCGGCTATCTCGCGGAGAAGGCCACTCTGGAAGTGGCACTCCGTTTCTTCGATCAAGCCCATGCCACCTTCGCCCTTCTGGCCACTCAGCCGAACATGGGCTGGCGCTCCAAGGCGAATTATCCGGGACTGGAAGCACTTCGAGTGTTCCGCGTAAGGGGTTTCGAAAACATGATCATCCTCTATCGCCCACTCGCAGGGGGCGTCGACATTTTGCGAGTGATTCACAGTTCCAGGAACCTTCGGGCGCTCCTTCGCCGCGAAGGGACTGAGTAGGCCTACCTCAATTCCTGTTCCAACTCCTCCAGCAACCCCAGCATGCGAGCCCCGGCGGCGGGTCTGTGGCCGAAGCGCAGGTCCTGGTACGCGGCGGTGAGTTCGCGCACCAACGCCCCCGCGCGATCGCCTGGAACCTTGGCGGCAAACTCGTTGGCCGTCATCCACGTGGGTTTCTCCAACCGGCGCGCCCGCAGCAACTCCAGCATCCGCTGGTAGAGGATAGTCGCGTCGGACGCGGCCGCCTGCCCGCTCCTCAGCAGAGCGGTGCGCCGGCGATGGCGCCAGTGGGCAAGTACCCTCGGCGCAAGCCACAGCAGCACTACAACGGAAGCCAGCGAACCCGTCAGCGCGATGGCAATGCGCGGCAGTTCCGCCGCCACTGCTTTGCCCCACGTTTCCACCGCCTTCCATCTCCGCCGCCAGTCGATGGAAAAATTGCGGCCGCCCCGGCCCACCCGGTCAGCCAGTAGGATTTGCCGTTCCAGGTCGTAGCTCAGTACCCATTCCTGCCAGAACACTTCCGCGGCATCGAGATAGAGCGAGAGGTGCGCCAGCAGCGCGCCGGATGTGCCGCGCGGGTCGGGGGGTGTGGGGTCAAAAGTGAGCCATCCGTGTTCTGGCAGCCAAGCCTCCACCCACGTATGGGCGTCTGCTCCACGCACCATATGCCACCCGGAGATGGGATTGTAGGTACCCGCCTGAAAGCCCGTGGCCAGGCGCGCCGGAATCCTCAAGGTCCGGAGCATCACTGCCATCGCCGATGCGAAATACTCGCAATGGCCCTCTTTCCGCGTGAACAGGAAGTGCGCCATCGGATCGGGCACCGGACGGTCCAGCAGACGTGTCGAATACTGAAAGCTCGTGCGAAGGCGGCGCTCGATCAGTTGCGCCCGCGCGAGGTCATCCCCCGCCGTACGGGTCCACTCGCGAGCCAGATCAGGAATCCGCGGATCAATGGGTGGCAGCGCCAGAGCCTGGCTGCGCAACTCCTCGGGAATGTCCGCCGGCGGTGGATTGCGAAGTTGAGGCTGCGGCAGGTAACTATACGCCTGGTACCGAAGGCCGGGGCCCAGCAGGTTGCCCGCGCGAATCTGCCCGGTTGGTGTGCGGAAGATCGGAAACGGATAATCCAGCCGCAGTACCTCCGGACGGCCCACGAAGAACAATTCGTTGCCGGCGACGTTCTCCAGTTTCACTTCATAGGAGACGCGCGGCCCGCGAGGCCACACATAGGCGAAATCGGTCAGCGGGAACTGCCCGTTCTGCGGCTTGAGAAGATCAATGTCCTGGCGGCGGTTGAACCAGCGCACGCCATCGAACTGGAGCAAAGCATCGCCGCGCCATTTGAGACCGGGCATCCGCTGCGAATTCTGGAAGCGGGCGCGCAGGACGGGCGTGGTCGTGAACTGGAGTTCGCCCACCTGATTCAGGCGCACTTCGTCCGTGTAGCCCGTGCGGCGCAACCGGTCGTTTGGGAACCCGCGAAACATGATGCCGGCGGTGCGCGGCAGCAGGACGAACAGCGACGCGCCGACCAGCAGGACCGCGACGAAGACGAACGATGAGACGCCGAGGATCCTTAGCGACACGCCCTTCTGTCCGGCCCGGGCGATGGTTTGCGGTTGCGTGAGGTTATACCGGATCTCACCGCTGATCTGGGCGACAATTCCAAACGAAGCGAACAGCGTCAGAAAGGCGAGAAACACGAGCCCCTGCGACAGCACGCAGGCCGCTAGCAACTGCGTGAGCGCAATCACTTTCACGAGGAAGTATTCCCGGGGCGTCTTGGCGCGCAGCGTGATGAGCGCGGCGAGAAAGAAAATCAGGTGCAGCGTCGAAATCAAAAAGTCGCGAGAGAGGAAATAGTAATCGACCGGGAAGAAGCCGGCATAGGCCAGCGCCATCCCGGTGGTCACGCCGTCGGGCAACCGAAAACGGACCACGCCGGTGACGATCAGCAGCCGCAGCACGATGGCCGTCGCCGA
>JAEUQD010000248.1 GCA_016789925.1 Bryobacterales bacterium
GAAACCTGCTCGATGGGCCACGGCAGCGCATAGTGGATGCCCGGCGCCACCCGCGATTCGGCCACGCGGCCGAATCGCGTGACCACCGCCTGCTCATCGGCGCTCACGATGTAGACTCCCGAAAGAACCCAGAGGCTCGCCAGCACCCACGCCACCTTGCGCCACGGCCATGCCTTGCCGTGTGCCGCCACCGATGGCGGCTCCGGCAGCAGGGGCTCGGCTTGCGGCGACAGGTGCAGCAGGCTCACTGCGCGTTTTCTCCCCGCATCAGGACGCGCAGCAGTTCCGAGTCTGAACTCAGAATTGCGGTCGTCTTGTCGTCGAGAATTTTCTTGTAGGCTTCCAGCGTGCGTAGCAGCTTGTAGAAGCGCGGGTTGCGCGAGTAGGCCGCCGAGTAGATCCGCGTGGATTCAGCGTCCCCCTCGCCTTTGACCTTCTCGGCCTCCTTGTAGGCGCTGGACAGGATCTCTTCCTTCTTCCGGTCGGCGTCCGCCCGAATCGCCAAAGCCTGCTCCTCGCCTTCGGCGCGATACTGGCGGGCGATCCGCTCGCGTTCGGCGCGCATTCGCGCAAACACGCTCTGCTTGTTCTGTTCCGGAAGATTCAGGCGCTTGATCCGAACATCGGCCACGCTGATGCCGTACTCGGCGAGGGCCCGGCGGTCGGTTAATGCGCTGAGTTCGTCGAGCATTGTGCTGGCCTTCACCAGTTCGGGATTCGCGGAGACAATCGCCTCGAGGTCGTGCGTGCCCAGCGCGGCCGCCAATCCACTCCAGACGATATCGTGCAGACGCATCTCCGCGGCCAGCGGGTCGCCGACGGTTTCCACAAAGCGTTTGGGATCGTCAATCCGCCACGCCACGTAGCTTTCCACGACGAGGTTCTTCTTGTCGCGTGTGAGGAATTCGCTTGGCCGGGGATTGTAGATCCGCAACCGGCGATCGTAAGCCGCAACGCTTTGCCACGGCCACTTCGAGTAGAGCCCAGCGCTCACTACCGTATAGAGGGGCTTGCCGAACTCTGTCACAAGCGTGAACTCCGTCTCGCGAACCGTGAAGAACGAACGATACACCGCGATCAGGACGAGCAACGCAATCAGGATTTTGCGCCAGGGGAAGTGCCAGTGGTGATGATGGTGGTGGTGATGATCATGGCCGCCCCCGCTGCCGTGGTCATGGTCATGATCGTGGTGATGGTCGTCGTGATGATCGTGCGAATGGCCGGTTAAGCCTGTCAGCATAGATGTCCCGTTGCTTTCATGCCTGCTGCCTCCGTTGCCCAGGTGGCCCAGGTGCATGCGTAAGATGACCTTCATGGCTCACGCTCCTCGACAGGCTTGGGTGGGGGCGGAGCGGCCAGCAGCGGTGTGAGTTCCACGGCGTCTTCAGTGAGAAACAGGTGCCGCCGCCCTTTGCCGGTATCCACAATGAGTTTTCTCTTACCGGGCAAAACCTGTTCCATCGCCTCCAGGTAGAGCCGGGTCTCCGTTGTCGAAGGGGAAGTGCGGAAAGCCGCTTCGGCCTGGGTGAATCGCGAGCCATCGCCCTCGGCCCGGTTCTTGCGCCCGGTCGAGTAACCTTGGGCGTTTCGCAGTCGCGACGCCGCATTCCCGCGCGCCACCGCGACCTGCTCATTGCGATAGCCTTCCGCCTCGTTGATGAGCCGGTTCTTCTCTTCGAACGCGCCCGACACTTCGCGATAGGCGTCCACCACTTCCACCGACGGATGCACGTCGAGCAGCCTGACCTGCGCCACCTCGACTCCGGCGCGATACCGATCGAGCCGCGCCTGCAATTCCGCTTTCGCCCTTTGTTCAAGGCCTCTCCGGTTACCGGTGAGCGCATCGTCCAGCGCGGTTGTGGTGATCACCTTCTGGAGCGAGGCCTCGGTGGCCGCACGGACGGTCGCGTCGCCATCGGCGTGCTGGAACAGGAACTCGTCCGGACGCGCAATGCGGTAGTGCACGGTGGCCGTCAACTCCGTGAGGTTCTGGTCGCCCGACATCATCAGCGACTCTTCGGGCCGGCGCACAAAGCGTCCCGCGCGATGCTGCACGTTCCACTCGTAGGCCGCCGGTTCGGCCTCGAGTGAAGTGCGGTTCTCAGTGCGAAAGCCGATCTCGACCACGCGCACGCGGCGGGCCTCGACGCGTGTCAGCCGTTCCAGCGGCCAAGGCAGCTTGTAGTGCAACCCCGGGTCCTTGAGCGGCATCACCTTGCGCCCGAACCGTTCCACAACGCCCACTTCCTGGGGCGCCAGGATGTAGAACCCGTTCAGGAGGAACAGCGCAAGGGCGGCGTAGAATGCGGGACGGTAGTAGCGTTCCCGGTCTTCCCAGGCGTGCTCCAGCCAGTGTACGGGTTCGATGCGCGCCATCCAAAGTTTCGCCCGCACTTCGGCGCGCTTCCGCCATGCGCTGGCGGGCTTCTCCACTTTCAGCAGCCGCAGCGAATTCAACATCACCAGAAACGAAGCGATCTGGTGGGTGAAGGCCGCACCCAGCGGTCCCATGATGCCAGTCGAGGCCAACGAGATCGCCACCACGTTCACGATGAGAGCGAAGACGATGATGTTCTGCCAGGCCGTGGCCACCGCCCGCCGCGACACGGCGAACAATTGCGGCAACTGCTCCAGCGAACGCCCCATGTAGACCACGTCAGCGGCCTCGGCGGTGATGTCGCTGGCGCCCGACACCGCAATGCCGACATGCGCCGCGGCCAATGCGGGCGCGTCGTTGACACCGTCGCCCACCATGGCGACGCGCTGGCCCTGGCTCATGAGGCGGCGGATGCGCTCCAGTTTCTGTTCGGGGAGCAGTTCCGCCTCCACCTGCGGAATCTCGACCTCGCGCGCGATGGCTTCGGCGGCCCGCCGCCGGTCGCCGGTCAACATGATCTGCTGAGTGATGCCCAGGTGGTGCAGAGCGTGGGTGGCCTGTTTGATGCCGGCGCGAATGCGGTCGCGCAACAGAATCCCGCCCCACAGGTAGTCATCCTCGGCTACCAGGACTATAGTTGCGCCCAACTTGTCAGCCTCTTCGACTAGTGGCGCGGTCCCGGCGATTCCATGTTCGTTCAAGTACGCGGCACTGCCGGCGCGAATCGTTTTGCCATGGCGGTTGGCCTCCGCGCCGCGGCCCGGGAGAATGCGCGCCGTCTCCACCGCGGGAATCTGAACATTGCGCCGCCGTGCTTCCTCGACAATGACGCGGGCCAGCATGTGGTCCGAGCCGGCTTCAGCGGCTGCGGCCAGCGAGAGTACTTCGGTCTCCGCGCCATCCTTTAGCGACACGACAGCCAGCACATCGAAGCGCCCCTCGGTAACGGTGCCCGTCTTGTCGAACACGATCGAATCGACCCTGGCCGCTTCCTCGAGAACAGTGCCGCCGCGTACGAGAATGCCGCGGCGGGCCAGGCCGCCGATTGCGGCCACCATGGCCGTGGGGGTGGCCAGAATCAGCGCGCAGGGGCAGCCGACAATCAATACCGCCACGGTGCGCAGCCAGTCCCGCGTGAAGTAGTATGTGCCCGCGCCGGCCAGCAGCAGAAGCGGCACGAAATACTTGGCATAGCGGTCAGCCAAGCGCTCGACGGGCGCACGTTTCTCACGGGCCTCTTCGACCAGTTTGATCACGCGGGCGAGCGTCGTCTCCTTACCCGCCCGGGTCACGCTAATCCGCAGTAGCCCGTGGCCGTTCAGCGTCCCCGAGAAAACTTCATCGCCCGGCTGTTTGTCCCTGGGCAGCGGTTCGCCGGTGATCGTAGACTCATCCAGAGCCGAAATTCCAGCAGCTACAACGCCGTCGGCGGGAACACGCTCGCCCGCCCTCACCGCGATTAGATCGCCGGACGCGAGCGACGCGGCGTCGACATCCACCTCTTCCTCGCCCACCAGTTTCCGCGCCCGCCGCGGCATCTGCTCGACAAATCGTTGAATCGCCGTGGAGGTTCGTTTGGCGGCGTAGCCTTCGAGCCCTTCGCCCACCAGCATGATGAACATGGCCTCGGCGGCGGCCAGGTATTCGCCGACGGAAAGCGCGGCAACCACAGCGATCGCAATGGCCAAGTCCGCCGAGATTGTGCGCTCCAACAACCCGTGAATCGCGTTATAGAACGTCCGGTATCCGGCGACGACGGTGAGAATGGCGGCGGTGTCGACACCGCCGACCGTGCGGAAAACGCCAGTCAGGTTCAACAGGAGCAGGACGCCGACAACGCCCGCGAAACCGAAGTATCGAATGCGCTCCCAGCGTTCCGCCCGCTTGTCGACCGTGCTGCTGAGTTCCAGCCTGTGTTGATGCATTTCCGCCACGCCGCTGCCCGGCGGCAACTGACATTATGGCACCCACGTCTAAACTGAAAAATATGCCCTTTGCTTCCATTCCGGAGGCGATCGACGATTTCCGGGCCGGCCGGATGCTCGTCGTAGTCGACGATGAAGACCGTGAGAACGAAGGCGACCTCACGATCGCCGCTGAAGCGGTGACCCCGGAGATCATCAATTTCATGGCCAAGTATGGCCGTGGATTGATTTGTCTGGCCCTCACTCCTGAGAAGTGCGACCAGCTTCAACTCCCCTTGATGTCGGCGCGCAACACGTCGCAGTTCGGTACGGCGTTCTGCGAAGCCATCGACGCGCGTGTCGGCGTCACTACGGGCATCAGCGCGGCCGACCGGGCGCTCACCATCCAGGTCGCCATGCGCGGCGACGCCAAGCCTGGCGATCTCTCCCGCCCCGGCCACATGTTCCCGCTCCGCGCGCGCGAAGGTGGCGTCCTTGTGCGCGCGGGCCAGACCGAAGCCGCCGTCGACCTCGCCCGCATGGCTGGCCTTCAGCCCGGCGGCGTCATCTGCGAAATCATGAACGACGACGGCACAATGGCGCGTGTTCCCGAGTTGGAACAGTTCTGCGCGACACACAACTTGAAGATGATTTCGGTTGCCAGCCTCATCCGCTATCGGATGCAGCATGAGCGGATTGTGAAGCGCGTCGCCGAGGGTACGCTCAAGACCGTTCATGGCGAATTCCGCACCATTGCCTACGGCTCTTCCGTCGACCCGGAGCAGCACCTGGCGCTCGTTTTCGGCGAAGTCGCGGGCCGGCAGGACGTGCTTGTCCGCATGCATTCCCGCTGCCTCTATGGAGACACTTTCGGGTCCACCGAATGTGAATGCGGCAACATTGTACAGGCCTCGCTCAAACAGATCGCCGCCGCCGAACGGGGCGTGCTGGTCTATCTGCACGAAACGGGGCTTGGGGTGAGCCAGCAAAAAGACCGTCTGGTTCCGCACGGCCGCCAGTTTCTCCATTACGCTACCTCCGAAGGGCAGCGCCAATTGCAGCACGAAGTGGGCATCGGGGCTCAAATCCTGGCCGACCTTGGTTTGCACCGTATCCGCCTGCTCACCAACCACCCCCGCAAAATCGTCGCGCTCGAAGCGTTCGGCATCGAGATCGTGGAACAGACACCCGTCCGCATTTAGCCAGCGAGGTAAGCCATGCCTTCTTACAGGCTCAACGTCAACGGCCGCGAGCATACGGTAACGACACCGGCGCAGCGGCCGCTCCTTGAGGTGCTTCGCGAGGACCTCGAGTTAACCGGAACCAAATACGGGTGCGGCGAAGGCCAATGCCGCGCCTGCACGGTCCTGCTCGATGGTAAAGCGGTCACCTCCTGCCGCATTCCAGTCAGCGCGGCGGCCGGACGCAAGATCGTCACCATCGAAGGGCTCGCGGCTGAAGAGAAGCTGCACCGTGTGCAGCAGGCATTTGTCGACGAGGGCGCCATGCAGTGCGGCTACTGCGTGCCCGGCATGATTCTGACCGCCACGACACTGCTCCAGCGCACTCCTAACCCGACCGACTCCCAGATTGCCGAGGGGTTGAACGGGAACCTGTGCCGCTGTTGTGGCTACCCGAAAATCGTCGCCGCAGTTCGCCGCGCCGCGCAGGGAGGCCGCCATGCGTGATCCCATCCTGCTCGACGTGGAACGCTACGAACTCGCGGAACCGCCCGCGTACTCCTTCACACCAACTCGCCGCGAGTTTCTCCAAACCCTGGGCGCGGGTTTGCTCTTTACCGTGATCGCCGACGGCGCACCCGATACGCTCTCCGCCCGGTTACACATTGCTGAAAATGGCATGGTCACGGTATTCAGTGGCAAGGTGGAATTCGGCCAGGGCGCACGGACGGAACTCGCTATGGCCGCTGCCGAAGAGTTACGTTTGCCGCTGGACAAGGTTCGCATGGTGCTTGCCGACACGGACCTGGTTCCCAACGATGGCATCACGGCCGGCAGCCGTTCCACCCCATCCACAGTACCGGCAGTTCGCCAGGCAGCCGCGTCGGCACGAGCGCTGTTCGAACAATCGGGCGCGAGTTCCTATGCCGAGTTTGCGCGGTCCGGCAAGTGGGCGGCGGCGGCGAAAAACACACCTTCGAACGTAACCGTAACCCCGGTGAAGGACTGGCGCGTCTTCGGCCACGCACAGGTCCACACACATGCTCGCGACATTGTCACCGGACGTCACCAGTATCCTTCCGACATCCGGCGGCCGAACATGCTCTACGGCGCCGTCCTCCGCGCCCCAGCCTATGGCGCAACCCTGAAGAACATCAACGTCGAGCCCGCGCGAAAGCTCGAAGGTGTCATCGTCTGCCGCGATGGCGCTTTTGCCGGTTGCGCCGCACCTACCTCGTTCGCCGCGCGCGAAGCGATCGCGCAACTTGCCGCGCAGGCGGAATGGGACCAAACGCCGCAACCTTCCAGCGGAGAACTCTTCGCCTATCTCAAGCAGCATCCGCGTTCCGGCATGCGCGGGCGCGACAACGAGAAAGGGTCACTGGACGCTGAACTGGCGCGCGGCGCGCAGCGCCTGTCGGCCACCTACACCGTCCCGTTTATTCAGCACGCTCCCATGGAACCGCGTGCCGCCGTTGCCGAGTGGAACGATGGCCGGCTTACCGTCTGGACCGCGACACAAAACCCGTTTGGCGTTCGCGACCAACTGGTCCGAGCGTTTCAACTGTCTCCGTCAAACGTCCGCGTGATCGTGCCCGATTCCGGCGGCGGCTTCGGCGGCAAGCACACCGGCGAAACCGCCATCGAAGCGGCCCGGTTGGCGCAAGAAGCCAAGCGTCCCGTGTCGCTCCGCTGGACGCGCGAGGAAGAGTTCACCTGGGCCTACTTCCGCCCC
>JAEUQD010000273.1 GCA_016789925.1 Bryobacterales bacterium
AAGGCTTACCGGAAGCTGGAAGAGCAGTGGCTTCCGCGGTTTCACAGGGTCCTGGTCCCGTCCGCGGCCGATCGCCCACACCTTCCGCCGGGCGTCGAGCCCGCCGTGTATCCGAACACGATCCCAGTCCCGGAACCAACCCCCACCACGAAGGCATTCCGCATCGTGTTTTCCGCCAACCTCGAGTACCACCCGAACCGGGCGGCGGTTCGCTGGTTCGCCCGGCAGATCTGGCCGCTCCTCGCAAACCGGCACCCCAGTTTGGAGTGGGTACTCGCCGGCCGTGCCCCGGAAGCCGTTCGCTCCCTGCTCCCGAACGATTCCCGTATCCGGCTCACGGGTCCGCTACCCAGCCTGGCCGCCGAGATTGCCTCGGCCATGGTCGCCGTCGTTCCCGTCCAGGCAGGCAGCGGAACTCGTGTGAAGATTCTCGAAGCCTGGGCCGCGCGGACCGCGGTGGTCTCAACCCGGGTCGGCGCCGAAGGATTGCCGACCGATTGTGTTGAACTTGCAGACACACCCGTTGCGTTTGCCGCCGCTGTCACGCGCCTATTGGAAAGCGAACCCTATCGTCGGGAGGTCGAAGCGCGGGCCTGGGATCTGCTCTGCGCCGAATTTACCTGGCCGGCTGGCTGGAACTGCTTGAAGGCCTTGGACATTTGACTATACTGGTATAACGCGGATGAGATTTTCTATCGACGCACATGCGGTCGGACGGAAGCTCACAGGCAATGAGGTTTACATCCGCAATTTAATGAGCGGGTTTTCCGCTCTCGATGATAAATCGGAGTTCATTGCCTATGTTTCTGAGCCTGGAGCGGAGGCGGGTATCCCGAAGGGATTCGCCATTCGACATGTGTCTTCAAACCCCTTCGTTCGCCTCGGCTTCGACCTCACGCGCCGCGTCACGGAAGATCGCCCCGATCTGCTTCACGTCCAATACACCGCACCCCTGGCCTGTCCTGTTCCGGTTGTGGTCAGCGTGCATGACGTCAGTTTTCTCGAAGCGCCTCATTTTTTCCCCCCCGGCCGCGTCGCCCAGCTTCGACTGACGGTGAGCCGGACAATCCGGCAGGCCGCCCGAATTCTGACACCGAGCGAATTCTCGAAGCACTCGATCGAACGTGCCTACGGCGTCGACCCGGACCGCATCACGGTGACGCCGAATGCCGTCAGCACGCGGTTTCGTCCGATTGCCCGCGAGGTCGCACTCACACGCCTCCATGCGCGGTTCAGTCTGCCTGGGCCCTACATTCTCACGGTGGGCGATCTCCAGCCGCGGAAAAACCAGGTCGGCCTCATCCACGCTTTTGAGGAGTTGCTGCGCGAGCATCCTCAGATTCCGCATCACCTCGTGTTGACAGGCCAGGACAGTTGGTACGCGTCGACAGTGCGTCGCGCGGCCCAGCGCTCCTGCGCCGCCAGCCGGATTCATTTCACCGGATTCGTGAGTGACGAGGATCTTCCGTACCTCTACGCCGGCTGCGAGTTGTTTGTCTTCCCCTCGTTCTATGAGGGTTTTGGCATCCCCATTCTCGAGGCGATGGCCTGTAGCCGTGCCGTCGCCTGCTCAAACACCACGGCGGTGGCCGAAGTCGCCGACGGAGCGGCCATTCTTTTCCAGCCTTCTTCCACGCGCGACATGATGCGTGCCATGCGCGATCTCCTCCTGGACGCGGAACTCCGCCAGCGCATGGAGCGTTTGGGCATCGCCCGTGCAGCCACCTTCCAATGGCGCAATGCCTCCGAACGCACCCTCGCCGTCTACTACGAAATCGTCGAAGCCAGGGCGCGGGAATTGCGCCATTCCGGCGTGGCCCCGGTCAGCCGGTAGCTTTATGAAGGCGCTCTTCTGCCTGCTTGCCTCACCCCTGCTCTACGCGCAGCAGGAGTCTCTGCGCTATTCCATCAACTGGCCCAGCGGTCTGTCTCTTGGCGAAGCCACCCTTACGGGTACGGCCACTCCCGGCGGCGGCAACTTCAGTCTGACCCTTGAGGCGCTCGTGCCCGGCTTTCCCATTCGCGACGAGTACGCTTCTAAGACGGGTCCGCAATTCTGTTCGACGCAATTCACGAAGGCGAGCCTCCATGGAACCCGGAAGACCTCGGAGACCTCTGAGTTCGACGCATCGCGTAGTGTCGTCGTTCGCCAGACCGAGAAGGGCGGAAAGAGCGAAATCCCGTTTGCAGGTCCTTGCCCGAAAGACGCGCTAGCCTTCCTCTTCTTCCTGCGCGAGGAGCTCAAAGCGGGGCGTTTACCTGGCTCCCAGACTATTTATTTTGGCGCGACCTATCAGTTGCGTCTGCAGTATGCCGGCGCGGATTCCATCAACCTCGGCGGCAAGCGCGAAGAGTGCGACCGCCTGAGCGCTACCGTGAAAGGTCCTGCTTCCGAGGTCGCCTTCCAAATCCTCTTCGGACGCGACCCCGCGCGCACACCGCTTGCCGTGCGGGTTCCGTTCGCCATGGGCACATTTTCCATGGAGCTGATGCGGGAGTGAGGCTCGGCCTGTTTACACCCATGCCGCCGGCGGAAAGCGGCATTGCCGACTATTCGGCCGCACTCTTACCGGCCCTGCGGCGTCACGCGGCCACCGATGTCTTTACCGGCCCCAACCAACCGGTTGACTTCTCCCACATCGACATCGCTCTCTACCAGATCGGCAACAACCCCGATCATATCCACGCCTACGAAACGGCGCTCGCCCATCCCGGCGTCGTCGTCCTGCACGAGGCGAATCTGCATCATTTGGTTGCCGCCCTCACCATCCGGCGCAACGATTGGGACGCCTATCTGCGCGAATGCGAATACAATGGCGGACCCGAAGCGCTAGCCTTTGCCAGGCGGGTGCGCACTTTGGAAATCGGGCCGGACTACGATGGCGTCCCCATGCTGCGGCGGCTGTTCGAAAGCGCTCGCGGACTGATCGCTCACAGCGACTTCGTCCTCGATCAGGCGCGCGCAGCCGGCTACCGCGGACCCTCTGCCCGCATCCCCCACGGAGCCTGGATTCCCGAGGTGGATGCGATGAGCTACCGCGCCCGTCTCGGGCTCGACCCGTCCACGCCGCTCATCGGGATCTTCGGGCACCTCAAGCCCTACAAGCGGATTGCCGAATCCCTCCGGGCCTTTCGCCGCGTGCTGCGCCACCAACCGGAGGCGCGTTTGGTTCTCGTCGGTGAACCCCACCCCGAATTACCGTTGGACAGCTTGTTGCGCAGCTTGAATCTGCTGCCGGCCGTCCGCATCATCGGCCGTGCCGGTATCGACGATTTCGTGGGCTATCTCGGAGCCTGCGATATCGTTCTCAACCTCCGCTATCCCACCGTCGGCGAAACGTCCGGAACCTTGCTCCGCGCCTTCGGCCTGGGCAAGGCCGTCTTCGTCTCCGATGTCGGCGCATTTGCCGAGTTCCCTTCCGATGTCTGCGTCAAAGTCCCGGTGGGAGCCGGAGAAGAGGACCTGTTGGCCGAAGCGCTCCTCCTGCTCGCCCAGCGTCGCGATCTGGCCGCGGCACTCGGCGAACGCGCTCGCCGCTGGGTAGAGCGCGAATGCAACTGGGATCACGTGGGTGAACTGTATTACTCGTTCCTCGACGCCGTGCATCACAACAAGCCCTGGCAGCCGCCCGTTCCCACTACCGAGCCTGTTGAGCCTCAGCCGCCCATCACCGTCGAGGCCGATTACATTCGCTCCTGGAGCGCCGATGCCGACGAGCGCGTCTATATCGAGACACACATCACGCGCCTGCAGAAGACGCTCGAAATGGTTCCACCGGGTTCGGCAGACCAAAGTGTTCTCGAAATGGGTGCGTATCTCCAGATCACCCCCGCGCTGCAGTCCAAACTCGGCTACGGCACCATCCGCGGCTGCTACTACGGCGAGCCGGGTCGCGCCGAGCATAAGCTGAAGGTCTCGCAGACCGGGGAGCAGTTCTCCACCACGGTCGACCTCTTCGATGCCGAACGAGACCCGTTTCCTTACGCCGATGCCTCCTTCGACACTGTGCTCTGCTGCGAGTTGCTCGAGCACCTGCCTTCCGACCCGATGTTTATGATGGCCGAGATTAACCGCATCCTCAAGCTGGACGGCCACCTTGTTCTCACCACGCCCAACATCGGTTCGCTCCGCGCCCTGAGCGGCATCCTGCAGGGCTATCACCCCGGCTTCTTCCCCGCTTATTTGCGGCCCGGGCCGGATGTGACCGACGCTCGCCACAACCGAGAATATACGCCGAAGGAGATCTACCGGCTGCTCCATGATGCCGGTTTCACCGTGACGCGTCTGGAGACCGGTCCCTTCCTCGACGAGGCCCACCCCGAGTTTGCCTGGGTGGAAGATCTGCTGCGGCGCTACAATCTCCCCGGTGACCTGCGCGGTGATGGCATCTACATTGTCGGCAAGAAGACCGGACCCGTGCGCGACCGCTTTCCCAACTGGCTGTACTCATGATCGCCGGGTTCAGTCAGATTGAACTCGCCTGGAATGTCCTCGACCTCCGGCTGAGGTTTCTGCTGTCCCCCGGCCAGGCGTGGCAGCTCGGCTGGCAGATCTACGACCCCCACACAGGGGCTTTCCTTCAGGAGGGCGACTGGCTCAACACCCCCGGCGGCGAAGTAGAATTCGCTATCCCTTTGCCTGCCGAACCGGGCCGCTACCATGTCTACGTATCTCCCCGCGACGACAAGCAAGGGTGGCACTTCCAGCAGCACTATCCATTTGTCCTTGTGGAGGCGCAGGTTCAGGACGGCCAGATCGTCTCCGCCAACGCCGAAGTCACCACATTGGCCCGGTTGCAACGCCGCGATTGGCCGCGCAAAGCCAGGCTCGCCCTGATTCAGCCGGTTCAGACAATCTGGCGCAACCGTCGCCTGATCGCCTCCCTGGTCAGGCGCGAAATCACGGCGCGGTATCGGGGCTCAGTCGGCGATGCCCTCTGGACCATTCTTCACCCGCTGCTGCTGATGCTCACCTACTTCTTCGTGTTCGGCATCGTCTTGCAGGCGCGCTTTGGAGCCGATCCGTCCCGCTCGGGGTTTGTCCTCTATTTTCTTGCCGCGATGCTGCCATGGCTCCCGTTCGCCGAAGCCGTCGGACGCGCGCCTTCGTCGATTCTCGAAAACCGGAATTTCGTCAAGAAGCTTGTCTTTCCCATCGAAACAATCTCGGTGAACCATGTCCTGGCCGGGTTGATCACCGAGGCATTCGCGCTGCTTGTCTTCCTGACGTTGCTGGCGTTTACCCGCGGCGCCCCGCCTCCCACCGCTCTCCTCCTGCCCCTTCTGCTCATTCCCCAGTTCCTGCTCACGTTGGGCCTGTGCTGGTTGCTCTCCGCCCTGGGTGTCTTCCTGCGCGATCTGGGACAAATTATCGGCTTCGGCCTGACTTTGGTCTTCTTTCTGACCCCCATTTGCTACCCGGATGCTTCGCTTCCGCCGTGGGCGCGCGGCGTTCTCTCGCGAAGCCCCATCTACCTTCTCGTCGATGCCTACCGCGCAATTCTCCTCGAGAACCGCTGGCCGGACGCCGCGTCGCTGCTGGCCCTCACCATCGTCTCCGCCGCTATCTTTTTCTGCGGATACGCCTTCTTTTGGCGGTTCCGCAGGACTTTCGCCGACGTGATCTGACCGTTACTTGATCCGCTGGCGCAGGAAACGCATCGCCTTCACAACATCTTCATCGTTGGGGTTCGTGCGAACCAACAATCCGAATTCGCGTTCCGCCTCAAAATACTTCTCCGACCGCAAATACGTGAAGGCCAGGTTCTTGCGCGCAAGATAAAAATACGGATCAACCTCCAGTGCCTGCTGGAAGCGCTCGATCGCTTCCGGATACTTCGTTTGCTTACTGCGGATCATTCCCTGGGTGAAATAGGCATCCATCTGAACATTGATGTCGAGGCCCATCTTCAGGCCCTTCTCAATGGAGTCGTACGCTTCGTCCAGCCGGTCCAGGGCACGCAGCACTTTGCCTCGGTCTACAAAAGTCCGGGCCGAACTGGGGTCGAGCGCAATCGCTTTGTCCAACATGTCCAGCGAGCCCCGGTTCAATTCGCGCTTGTAGAGCGCCTCCGCCATCTGCCGGTAGCTGGGCGCGAACTTCGGATCCAGTTCGATGGCCCGTTTCAGGTGCTGAAGCGCATATTCCACCTGATTCAGACGCACAAGCGCTCCCCCAATCTGGCTGTGCGCCACACGGTTGGCGTCGCCGGTTACCTTGAGGGCATGCTCAAAGAGTACGATGTCGCCACGCCAGTAGGAAGTCTGGCCCCAGGCGCTCCAGGCAAAGAACACGGCGGCCAGGCCCCCAAACACGGGAAGGGCCCCCCTCTCCCACCGTCCCGCCACGGAATGTATGCCCCAAATCACACCAGTCAAGAGTCCCGCCAGCGGCAAGTACAGGAACCGGTCAGCCCGCGACAGTGCTCCCAGCGGAACCAATCCGAGCACCGGCAGCAGCAGAAGCAGAAACCACAACCAGCCCGTCAGCAAGAAGGGCCGTTGCGTCCGCTGCCAGATCGACAATCCTGTCAACAACACGAGCACGGCCAGGCCGGCGGCAACCAGCCACATCGGCACAACCGCGCGCCCCGGGTAAAACGCAGCGAGGTTTGCCGGCCAAACCACGGTTCCAAGATACTCGCCTATCGACGCCACGGCATTGGCTAATCGTGCATCCAGCGGGAACGGCGTCACACCTCCCAACTGAGTGAGGCTCCAGAATCCGATGCCCAGCGCCACCCCGCTCAGACCAAGCAGCGGAATCGCCTGCACCCAGCGCGGACTCCGGCCCCCCGGCCACCGGTCCAGAAGCGGATAGATAATCGCTAGCGGAGCGGCCGCGGTGTTCGACATCACGGTCAGGGCGTAACAGGCAATCGCTATCGCGTACCACCGGCGGTTACCATCGCCGGATCGCAGCCACGCCCACGCGCCCGCCAGGCCGAAGAGTCCGGCTAACAGCGTCCTGCGCTCCGATAGCCAGGCCACTGATTCCACTTGCAGCGGATGAATCGCGAAAAGCAGCGCCACCAGCCCGCTGCGCCACTTGGCTCCGGTATAGGCCACCAGCAACCCGAACAACAGTAGTGCGTTCAGCATGTGCAGGAACACGTTGACAAAATGATGCGCCCCGGCATCAATACCCAGAAGCGCAAAATCGTTCATGTGCGAAAGCCAGGCGACCGGTTGCCAGCTTCCTGTTTCGTAGCTCTCGATCGCGTAACGCAGTCCTACGGTGGTCCATCCCGCCTGCACCACCGGATTGTCGGTGAGCATCCCACTGTCGCCGTAGTCGAGAAAGGCAAACCCCAGCGACTGCCCAAACACCAGCCAGACCGCCACAGCCACGAGGAGGCCGATCTGCAATTCCTGCTTCCGGGCCGCGATCCGCGCGAACCAGTCGCCCCGGGCCTCCACCCGCACTGCGCCCGCTGGGGCAGCCGCTACTGCCTGACTACTCTTTTTTGCCATTGTGGGAATTCTTCAGGATAGCAATGCAGACGGGCCTGAATCTTATTAATTGACATGTCAATTAATAACATGTACATTAAAGGAGTGGCTGGCCTCCCCTCCCCCCTTCAGTCCGAACTCAAACAAGCCCGCCCCTTCCAGTCCCCCCAACAGGAGGCCTTGCTCTCCATCCTCCGCACCGCCGCCCTCCTCCGCCACCGCATCACCGCTTCTCTCGATCCCCACGGTCTGAGCCCCGAACAATATAACGTGCTGCGCATCTTGCGGGGCGCGGGTGAAAACGGACTCCCCACCCTCGAGGTGGCGGCCCGCCTGATTGAACCCACGCCCGCCATCACACGATTGCTCGACAAACTGGAGGCTAAGAAACTGGTCCGTCGCCGCCGCTGCGCCGAGGACCGGCGGCAGGTGCTGTGCTGGATTACCGGCGCCGGCAGCGACCTGCTCAATACGCTCGACCCGCTGTTTGCCGGCAGCGAGCACAGCCTACTTGCCGTGCTGGAGAGCGAAGAACTCCAGCGCCTGATCTCTCTGCTCAACCGCGTTCGAGCCCCGCTGCTGCCCTGTCCGCGCACCGAGAAACCTGTTTCTAAAGGAGCCAATTGATAATGAAACTACCTTTTTCCATGGTCCTGGCCGTAGCGCCGCTGGCGTTCTCCCAAACCACTTATGAAATCGATTCGTCCCACTCCAGCGCGCAGTTCTCCGTGCGCCACATGATGGTGTCCAACACCAAGGGTGAATTTTCAAAATTGCAGGGTTCGATTACTTACGATCCCAAGAACCTGGCGGCAACGAAGGTGCAGGCCGTCATTGACGTCGCCAGCATCAACACCCGTGAACCGAAACGCGACGACCATCTGAGGAGTCCCGACTTCTTCGATGTCGCCAAGTACCCCACCATGACATTCAAGAGCAAACAGGCTTGGCGCGAGGCGGGCAAAATCAAGCTCAAGGGTGACCTCGCCTTGCACGGAGTCACGCGCGAAGTGGTTCTCGATGTGGATGGCCCGACTCCCGAAGTCAGCGACCCGCGCGGCGGAGCCCGCATCGGAGCTTCGGCAACCACTAAAATCAACCGTCGGGACTTCGGCCTCACCTATAACAAGCTTCTTGAGACCGGCGGAGCCATCGTGGGCGATGAAATCACGATCACGATCGACATCGAAGCCGTCAGAAAGCCGTCGGCCAAGGCCAGCGAATAGCGATCTACTCCTTCACGTAGCGGTTCAGCATCCGGAGCCGGCTCCGAATTTCATCGCTTGCCTCGACAACCTGGTTGGTGTCGTAAATAACTCGCGGGGTCATGAAGATAATCAGTTCCGTGCGCTCTTTACTGTAGCTGCGGCTGCCAAAAGCCGAGCCGACAATCGGAATCCGGTGCAATACCGGAATCCCCGCGGTCGACATGGAGTTGCTCTCGTTGATGATTCCGCCGATGGCAATGGTATCTCCATCCTGGACAGTCACCTGGGTGTTGAGACTGCGGCGCGAAAACGACGGCGACTGAATGCTGCCGACAGTAGGCGCCTGTGGAGCGCTGACATCCTGGTTGATCATGAGTGTGACAATGCCGCTCGCGTTAATGCGCGCGGTCACATTCAGCGTTACTCCGGTGGCCCGGTTCTGAATCGTGTTGGCAAACAGCGAACTCCCCCCCTGTTGAACGCCCGTGACAGCCTGCGACGCCAGGGTCGGAACTTCCAGGCCGACGTTGATCGAAGCGGGCAGACTGTCGGTGGCAATCACGGAGGGCGCGGAGACGACGCGAGCCCGGCTCTCGTTTTCCTGTAGCTGGAGAAACGCGAGCAACTCACGGCTTTGCCCCACCAGCATACCCGCCGAGAGGTTGACCGCCGCGCCGGAAAGCGAACCGATCAGGTCCCGTCCGGGGTTGGCCGAACCGGCTCCCTTCTTTTGCAGAAACGCCGCAACACCGCTGGAGAACGCGCCCGTCAGCGACACTTCGTAAATCCGGGCGTCCAGCAGCACCTGCCTTGGTGGAATATCGATCTGGCGCAAGAGCTTCATGATCTGCTGATACTCCTGCGCGGTCGTCTGCATCAGCAAAGTGTTATCCATGGGATTCGGGATGATATGCGGAATCCGCCTCATCCCAGACGGCCCGGAAAGGTATTGCCCGGTCTGGTCCATCCCGGCTCCCGCGATGCCGCCACCCGTGCCGGTCTGGCCCGGCACACCGGGCGCGGTTCCCTGCGCCGCGTAGATTCCCGGTCCCCCGAACCCGCCCATCCCGGCTCCCGGATACGCATTACCCATTTGCGGCATGTATCCCATCGGGTTCATCATGCCGACATTCCCGTACCCCCCCATGCCGCCCATCATCCCGCCCATGCCCCCCATCATTCCACCCATGCCGCCCATCATTCCGCCCATCCCCCCCATCATGCCGCCCATACCGCCCATCATCCCGCCCATGCCCATCATCCCCATCATGCCCATCATCCCCATGCCACCGTACAGCGACATGATGACGCCAGCGAGGATTTCCGCACGCCCGTACTTCACGCGATACACGTAGTTATCCACCGTACCGGCGGTTACCTTTACCTCGGTGTCGAGCTTTTGGATCCATTTCTCCACGGTTTCGAAAGCCCCCGGATTGGGAGCAATCGCGATGATCGTGTTGATACGGTCGATCGGCAGAAAACGGACCATCGAATTCTTGTCGGCCATGGAAATCGACTTCAGAACTTCTTCGACCTCCTTGGCAATCGCCGTCGGGCTGCCGTTCTTCACTTCAAACAGGCGCACGCGCTGGCTGGCCAGCGTATCGTTGTCGAACAGCGAAATGATCTCCATCGTCCGGCGAATATTGCGGCGGCTGTCGAGGAAGAACAACAGATTGGCCGGCGGATACTGCACCACTTTGGCGCCTTCACCGATGAAGGGCTCAATCAGCTTTGCCACTTCAGTAACCGTGGCGTACTTGAGAAAAATGAGGTTCAGAACCGTCTGGTCGTCTTGCGGAATCGACTTCGGATCGTTCACTACCGTGGGCGGCAGCGGCATGCGCGACACATCGCCCAGTGGAATGATCCGGTAGAACTCGCCCACTTGCACCATCGTGAAGCCGTTGATCCGCAGCAGCATGTCCAACAGATTCCGGGCATCAATCTGGCGCGTCTCCCCATAGGTATTGAGAGTCACCGCCCCCTTCACCCTCGGGTCGAGAATGTAGTTGATCTTCAATGTCCGGCACAGAGCGTCAATCACTTCGGTCAGCGACGCGTTAGCCAGGTTCAGGTTACCGGTGGACACCGTGGCCGGAGGCGGTGGCGAAGCCGTCTGCGTCGGGGCCGGCGCCGGCTGCGCGGCCGCTTCCGGCTTGGGAGGCTGTGCCGGTTGCTGGCCTACGGCGGACGACTGTACCAATAGCGCCCAAGCGACAAATCCCGCGAGAAACTGGCGCATCCCTACTCCTGCGCCGGCTTGGCAGCCGCCGTCGCTGCTTTGCCCTGCACGGCCTTCTCATAGGCCAGGCGCTCTGCCCCCGACAATTCGGCTTTCCGCCGCGTCCACTTGTTAACGCCGAACGGGGTCTTGCGCTCAAACTGCACGCTGTCGCCCTTGTCGATGGCCTTCAAGTACTGCGATTCTTCCAGATCGACATCCTTCACTTCGCGTTCCGGCTGGTAGCGCGAAAACCCGAACGGAGTGCGCCGGTACATCCACACCTGGCCTTTGTCGTCGATGTGCCGGAACAGCCCTGGCTCCACTTCCACCGCGCTCTTCGGAAGTCCGGCGGGCGTCTTCGCCGTATCCTGCTTTGACGTCGCCGCGGCCTTCTTCGCCGGCTCCGCTTTCTTTGCCTCCGCCCCAAAACCCGGCAATGCCAGCATCGCCATCATGATCAGAATCTGCAATTTCATTTCTTTCTTCCTTGCCCTAGCGCACCGGCTCCCACCGGCACGACTGTCCAAATGGAGTCGCCGTCATCACCTTCCGGAATCCGCCTTGCACCGTCCCTGCCGGAGCCGTATCGCCAGGGGCGCACATGCGCGCCTGTGCGCCCACGTTCACTCCCGGCAATCCATCCTTCGACATTTCTTTCTGCACTTCCTTGAGGCCCTCGTCCGAGGTAACCCCCTGTACCTTCGGCGGCTCCACCTGCGGCGCCGCCGCCACGGTCTGCTGAGCCTTTTCCTGTTCGGTGGGCTTCGCCTTCAATTCCGCCAGCGTCTTCTCAAACTTCTTGTCTTTCCACTCCAGCGTGATGGCCGTTCGCGACAGATCTGTAACCTTGAACGGCCCCACCGAGTCGCCGACCCGGTAGGTTTTCTGCGGCGCGCCAGCCTTGTCACTCATAAAGACGCTTGGACCCGCTCCTAAGTCGAAGGTCCCGTAAACAATTGGGAAAGCCGGAACCGGTTCGGGCGGTTTTTCTTCCACGACCACGTTCGGATTGCGCTCTTTCGAAAAAACCATGTTCTGGGCTACTTCCAGATAGTTCGCGGCCGGAACCGGGCTGACCGGTTGAATTTGAGGAATCGTGGGGCTCGGCGCCGCCGGCACCTGCTGCGCCAGCAGCCCCTTTTCGCGTTCCCGCGACTCCAACCAGCGCTGCCGGAGTTCCCACCCCGCGGCGCCCAGCAAGCCCAGCAGCAGCAAGTTCAGCAGCAACAGTTTCCGTCTCAAAAAACGTTGCCCCCTTTCCGCTCCGGCGCCAGGCGTTTGGGTAACACTCCCGAGACGGTCAGCCTTACCCCCAAGGTCTTTTGCCGCGGATCCTGCGCCCGCACCTGTAATTCGTGCGTCGCGATCGATTCCGGCTGCGCGCTCACATCGGCCAGCAGGTTCACCAACTGCTCAATCCGGCAAGTCATCGAGACGCTGACCAAAGCCTCGGCGTAATCGCCACCCAGCGCTTGCACCGTGCCCATGTCCACCTGCCCGATTTCCAGTGGCGGTGACTGCGCGCGCGTGACGCGCCGCACAATCTGGAGCAACTGCGCCTGAGCCTGCGCGGCTGTTTCCGCATCCAGTATGCCCTTTTCGCGTTCCTTCAACTGCGCCGTGATCCCATCCAGCACTTTTCGCTTGCCGGGCACCGTTGCCACTACCTGCCGCAACCGCGACAGCCGCTGTTCGGCCAGCGGAATCGAACTCACTGCCGGCGAGATCACCGCAGGAGCCCCACCCTGCGGCCAGAAATAGATGATGGCGGAGATCGCCACCGCGCCGCCCAGCAGCATCAGGGCGCGCTTGTCCCGCTCCTGGAGCGTCATCGTTGTTCTCCCGCCTCCAATCCGGTACCCTGCCCTTCGCGGCCCGACCGGATGATGAAGCTCTCCGCTCCGCCCACTTTTGTCATCGCCTGCGCAAACGAGGAGTCCGTGAACAACGGCGACTCGTCCAAAATTTTCAGCAGCGGCGCGGCCTGTTCGGCCTCCCCCGTCATCTGCACCTCGGTGCGGCCCACTTGCAGAACGTTCAGCCACGCGGGAGGCACGAGCAGTTTGGTCAACTCCCGCAGCGCGTCGGCATCGGCCTGGGACCGTTGACGATGCCGGTCGAGCAGTGCGATTCGTTCCTGTGCCTTGGTGGCCGCCACGTCGAGCGCCGAAGCCTCGGCCGCCTGGCGTTCCAGCCCCCGAATCTCGGCGTTCAACTTGAGCAGGTATTGCTTGTCCTCATGCGAGGGTTGCACGCTCAGCGCAATTGCCGCCCCGATCAACAGCAGGCCGAGAATCGCCGTAGGCACGAAGATCAGCCGCGAAGTTTGCGACCGCCGCTCCACCGGCAGCAGATTAGCCGGCAGCGCCAGACGCGGGCACGCGGCGGTGATCGCAGCGGCCAGCAGGCGCGCCCGGTTCTCCACGGCAAAGTCCGCCGGAGCCTTCCACGGGCTCGGCAGCAGATCGCCCAGGTTGAAATTCGGAGCGCCCTCGTCCAGGCGCAACTCGCTGCGTGCAAGCCGCAGCCCGCGTTCCGCGGCCTCTTCCTCAAAGACCCCCGAAAACAGAGGCCGTGCCCCGCTTTCGCCATACACCTCGACGGCCTCGCCATCGGCTCCCGACGCCACAAACGCGGCGGGAGGCCTGACCAGAATGCGACCGGCGGAATACAGCGCCGCAGCCGAAAAAGTGAACCCTGCCACCGGAATTCCGGCCTCGGCCAGGAGATTGGACCACTGGTCGACCGTCTCGTGCCGGGCAATGCCCACCAGCACCACC
>JAEUQD010000294.1 GCA_016789925.1 Bryobacterales bacterium
TGAGTATTACTGGGAGCGGAATTATCCGCAAACGCCGACGGTGCATGCGCTGCGGGGAGAACGGTATAAGTTCATCCGGTGCCAGGGGATGTGGGATATCGACGAGTTATATGACTTACAGGAAGACCCACTGGAGAGCAAGAACCTGATCTTTAGCGAATCGCATCAGAAGGTGGCGGCGGAGATGCGGACGCGGTTGTTCGAGGTGTTGGAGCAGACGGGCGGAATGAGCATTCCGCTGCAACGGGACCGGGGCGGGGTGTCGACGCTGCGGGATCCGGGCGGGTCAGGGGCGGCGGAGTTTCCGGAGGAGTTCAAGAGGGCACCGCGGCGGCGGTAGGGGTTCGGGGACAGCACTCGACAAGAAAATCCAAGACCGCTTTCGCAGTCGCGGCTCGGCAACGGCGCTACACTGCTACCAATGCCTCGACTCATTGCCTGTCTGTTGCTCGCCCTCACTGCGTGGACCCAGGAGAAGACGTATGAAATGACCACCTACTGGGTGGCTTTTCTAAAGAGAGGACCGCAATGGACACCCCAGGTGACCGACGAAACCAAGCGGATCCAGGCCGGGCACATGGCCAATATCAAGAAGATGGCGGATACGGGCAAACTCGTTCTGGCAGGTCCGTTCGGCGATAATGGCGACTTACGAGGCATGTTCGTGTTCCAGGGTGGGACCGAGGCCGAGTACAAAGCCATGGCGCAAGACGATCCGGCCGTAAAGTCGGGCCGGCTGGTGCTGGAATGGCACCCCTGGTATTCCGCCAAGGGCATCACGATTGTGCAGGGAGAAAAGAAATGAGTGAGAAGAACGAAGCGATGAGCCGGCGTACCGCGGCTACGCTGGCGGGGCTTGGTGCGATGGCGGCGCAAGCGGCCGCGCAGACCAGGAATCCCCCGATTGGGCCGCGCGATCCGCTCAAGATCACGAAGGTCGAGACCATTCTGGTGAAGCCGCGCTGGCTGTTCCTGAAGATCCACACCAATGTGAAAGAGATTGTCGGGTTGGGCGAACCGGTGACCGAAGGGCGGGCGCTGACGTGCGCCACCGCGGTGAAGGAACTCGAACCCTATCTGGTCGGGAAAGACCCGCGCCCTGTGGTGCATCACTGGCAGGCGATTTACCGGCATGCGTTCTACCGCGGCGGTCCGATTCTGACCAGCGTGTTGAGCGGCATTGATATGGCGCTCTGGGACATCAAGGGCAAAGCTCTCGGCGTTCCCGTCTACGAATTGTTGGGCGGCCCGACGCGCAACCGGATCCGCGCCTATTCGCACGCGCGCACACCCGACAAGATGAAGGAAGACATCGCGAAAGGGTTTACTGCGTTCAAGACGGGTCCGGCGAAGCGCAAGGGATGGTCGCGCTATGTCGATACGCCCGGTGATGTCAAGTACGCGGTGGAGAAATTCGCGGAGTTACGGCAAGCCGTAGGGGAACAGGTGGATATCGGCATCGACTTCCACGGCGCCATCTCGCCCGCCACGGCCAAGCTGTTGATCAAGGGGCTGGAGCCGTATCAGCCGATGTTCGTCGAAGAGCCCATTCAGGCGCAGAATCACGACATCATGGCCGAAATCGCCCGTGGCACGCATTTGCCCATCGCCACCGGCGAGCGCGTGTTCACGAAGTGGGGCTTCCGCGAAGTGCTCGAGAAGAAAGCCGCCACGATCCTTCAGCCTGATCTGTGCCACGCGGGCGGTATTACCGAAGTGCGGCTGATCGCCGGCATGGCCGAGGCCTATTACGCCTCGATTGCTCCGCACAATCCGCTGGGACCCATTTCGCTGGCCGCCGGCGTGCAACTGGCGGCGTCGATTCCGAACTTCCTCATCCAGGAACAGGTGTCTCTCGGGGAAGGCTATCTCAAACAGCCTTTTCGGATTCGCGAGGGCTATCTCGATTTGCCGACAGCGCCTGGCCTGGGCATCGAGTTAGACGAGAATGCCATGGCCGACAAGATCGGGCACGATTGGAGGAATCCGGAAACGTACGACGGCGACGACGGCTCCGTCGTCGACTGGTAGGCCAGCCATGGGAGTTACCCGCCGGTCGTTTCTCGCCACCTTACCAGCACCGCTGCTGGCGGCCCGGGAGCTAGCCTGCGATGTCGCCATCATCGGAGGTTCGATGGGCGGGGTGGCGGCCGCATTGGCTGCTCTTCGCAACGGCATGCGCGTCATCCTGACCGAGGAGACCGATTGGGTCGGCGGGCAGATCACTTCACAAGCGGTGCCGCCCGATGAGCATCCCTGGATCGAGCAATTCGGGGGCACCGCCAGTTATCACGCCTATCGACGCGCCGTGCGTGACTACTACCGCCATCACTTCCCGCTGACTGCCGAGGCGCGCGCGCGGTGGAATTTGAATCCCGGCGACGGCAGCGTGTCGCGGATCACGCACGAACCGCGCGTGTCGCTGGCGGTTCTGGAAACGATGCTCGCGCCCTATCTGGGCGGCGGGCGGTTAGTGGTGTTGCTCAATCACAGGCCGCTTCGCGCGGATGTCACCGGGGATAGGGTTCGCGCGGTGACTACGCGCAATCTTGTCACCGGGTTGGAACGGACGATCACCGCGCCCTATTTTCTGGACGGCACCGAGCAGGGCGACCTGTTGCCGCTCACCAAGACCGAATATGTCATGGGTTTCGAATCGCGCAAGGAGACCGGCGAGCTGCACGCGCCGGAACAGGCCCAGCCGGCCAATATCCAGGCGTTTACTGTCTGCTTCGCCGTGGACCATCTGCCCGGGCAGGATCACGTCATCGATAAGCCCGAAGAGTACGCATTCTGGCGCGACTATGTTCCCGCTATGAAGCCCGCCTGGCCGGGCAAGCTGCTGTCGTGGCACATGAGCGATCCACAGAAGCTGACCGTGCGCAACGTCCATTTAGACCCCACGCTGACGCCCGGCCAGCAGGGGTTGAACCTGTTCCTCTACCGCCGCATCGCCAACCGAGGTAACTTCGCGCCGGGCAGTTATGTGTCCGACATCACGCTGGTGAACTGGCCGC
>JAEUQD010000326.1 GCA_016789925.1 Bryobacterales bacterium
CTGGGCTCGCGGTTACGCAGTATCAACCGTCGGGTTCGAACTAGAACAGGTCCGAACATACATCCGCGAGCAAGATGCCGCGGATGGAGCAGCCGGACAATTCTAAAGCACCCGAGGAGGCGCGCAACGCGCGACGCCTAAACCCATGGACCAGCCGCCTTCGAGGCGGCCCAACTCATCAAGCCACCCGCTTCGCGGGGGGTGTCTGACTTCTCCAGCAACGGCGCAAGCAGGAATGAAGAGCAAGGTTATTGCGAAAACCGGAGAAAGTGCCAGAAACCAGCGGAAAATCCTCATAATGCATGGCTCACTGCTTGGAAGTATAACATGGTAATTCTCCAGCCAGTGACCCAAGGACGGCTCCGAAGGGCGGTAGGCTGGCCTTTTCAGAGTTATTATAGCGGCGCGGCGACCTCGCGTGCGAGATCGAGGAGGATGTTTGCGCCGGCGACGAGCGCGGCATCGGGGGTGAACTCTTTCGGGTTGTGGCTGACGCCGCCCACGCTGGGGACAAAGATCATCGCCGTGGGTGCGATGCGGGCGATCATCTGGGCGTCGTGCCCGGCGCCGGACGTCATGCGCATTGAAGTGAGGCCGCGATCGCGGGCGGCCTGCTCGATGAGGGCTACGATGCGCTGATCGAATTGGACCGGTTGGAAGCGGGCCAGGCGTTCCACGGAGATGGTTACGTGCTCTTCTTCCGACAAGCTGTCGAAGAAGGCGGACAAAGCCGCTTCCTGCTCCTGGAGGCTGTCTTCGTTGGGATCGCGAAGGTCGATGGTGAAGGTGGCGCGGGAGGGAATGACGTTGATCGCGTTGGGCTCGAAGCGGATGGTGCCGACCGTCGCCACGGTGCGAGATTTCGATGCCTTGGCGCGATCGCGCAGAAACGTAATCACGCGGGCTGCCGCCAGGCCGGCGTCACGACGCATCGAGATCGGCGTCGTGCCGGCATGGTTCGCCTGGCCGTCAATCGTCACTCTTTGCCAGGAAATACCTTGCAGGCTTTCGACCGCGCCGATGGAGATGTTTTCCCGCTCGAGGACCGGTCCCTGTTCGATGTGCAGTTCGAGATAGGCGTGTGGTCTGAGGAAACCGGGTTCCTCGGCGCCTGCGTAGCCGATCCTTGCGAGTTCCTCACCGAGACGCCGGCCGTCGATGCCCACCGCGGCGAGCGCCTCGTCGACATCGAAACCTCCGGCAGTGACAAGCGACCCCACCATGTCGGGTACGAAGCGAACGCCTTCCTCGTTGGTGAAGGCGACGACCGCGATCGGCCGCGATGGTTGAAATCCGGCGGTCTTGAGGGTTTCGATGACTTCGAGCGCGGAGAGGACGCCATAGCAGCCGTCATAGATGCCGGCGTCGATCACAGTGTCGATGTGTGAACCGAGGAGAAGCGGCTGTTGATCGCCGGCGCCTTCCGGCTTCCAGATGCCGAAGATATTGCCGATCCGATCCACGACGACGTCGAGATCAGCGCCCTTGAGCCAGGATACGAGTTGATCGCGGCCCAGTTTGTCGGCGTCGGACGCGGCGAGGCGAACGAGCCTGCCGTCGCTGTCGCGTCCAATCGCTCCGAGGGTGCGGATGCGCAAGAGAAGGCGCTCCGCGTCGATCGAGTAATTGCTCATGCCTTGGCTCCCATTTCATTTCGCACGGCAATGGCCGCGGGTGTCAGGCCCACCATGATACAGAAAGTTGTACTGTTTAAGCGTGGTTACCGATCTGGCTGAAGTCTTTCGGCTCGGAACCTTGAAGGCGAAAGAGAACCTCGCCTTTCGCCGTTACCTCGCTGCCCGGCACGTGAGTGACAAGCCGTTTCAAATCCTGGCGAGCGAAGTGCAACGCGAGATGGATTGCACGGCGTGCGCGAATTGCTGCCGCCATGGCGTGGTGCCGGTCAGCGAGGCGGAAATCGAGAAGATCGCGACGTTCCTCGGAGTGACAGCGGAGACAGTCGTCCAGCGGTATACGACGCCCGACCCTGACGCTGCTGGTTCACGATTGCTGGTAAGTTCACGGGAAGGGTGTGTCTTTCTGGACGGTAACCTCTGTATGGTCTACGAGGCGCGCCCGAAGACGTGCCGGGACTTTCCGCACGTTGCCGTGGGCAGCCACTCGCTCGGCGGACGCCCGGCTTCACTCGCCCGATGGGCGGCACTCTGTCCGATCATCTACACCGCGCTGGAACGCCACAAACACCTGGCGGGGTTTCACTCGCATGCCTACGGCTTCCATCCCTGAACCAGCATAATGTCGGCCGATTCGTGATCGATCTGGGCCCAAAGCAGGCGCCGTCCGTCGGCAGTAACAGAAAAGCTCATTGCGCCCCCCTGAAGGTTCTTTTCTATTGACGCCACTTGACTTGTACGCCGAGTTGCGAAGTCAAAGAACCGAACTGGCTTTGGCGCGAGATTATCCTGAGGCCCGGTGATGTCGACGAAAAAGATACCTTGACTGGTAACACACCAATAACTGTGAGTCACGGCAGGGATCACCAAAGTCTCCGGACCGCCGTCAACCGCCAGACTCCAGAGTCCCCCCGGCGCGCTGGCGAGACTGTAGTCTTGGGCACGGAGCCTGTTCATTGACTCCTTCGCCACGTAAAGCAGCTTCCCGTCGGGCGAATCTTGTGCTTCCCAACCGCCGTTTCTGGTAATCTGTACCGCTTCTCCACCGCTGGCCGGAATTTTCCAAATCTCGTTACGACCGGAGCGGTCCGACCGGAAGTAAACGCTCTTGCCGTCCTGCGACCAATTCGCGCGCACATCGTCACTCGGCGAATTCGTCAGGTTCCGAGGCGGGCCACCGTCAGCATTGATGACGAAAACATCGGCGGCACTCCGGCCTCCCGCGCGACCGCCGTCAAACAGGATCAGCCTCCCGTCGGGCGACCAATCGTTCGGCCGTCCTGTAACGCCACCGAGTTCCACCAGATTGCCGCCATCGGGATCCGACAACCACATTATTGAGTCGGGTCCTGAGCGGGAAGAGTGAAAAACGATACGACGCCCGTCCGGGGACCACTTGGGCCAAGCATCAAGACGTGTCGAGGTGACGATCTGTTTGGATGGTCCGGGAGGTTGAAGATCTTTTGTCCAGATGTTCGTATCCGTGGTGCGAGCAACAAAAGCCAGTGATGCCGCTGCGTCTGGGCGAGTGCTTGATGCAACTTCGGCAAGAAAGCCTCCCGGCAGTGCACGGACTGGGGAACCATCCACTGGAACCAGCGAACCGCCAGCCAGTATGGCGCGGCTGTCGGGTGTCCAGGCCAATCTCAGAGAGAAAACGCGATGCTGGAGGGAGTGCTCACGCCCATCTCGCAGCCCAAGCGTATGGAGCTGCCCTGAACTCGGGATACGCCAGCGGGCGAACGCCAGAGTTTCGCCGTCCGGAGAGACCGCCGGGGCACCATCGCCAACGTGATCCGCTCCGGGCCGAGTAATGGCCTTCTTGCTGCCCGTATCGAGGTCGACCAACGCGATGTGGTACGGATCGCTCCCCGACGCGCGGTCCATGATGGCGATTCTCTTGTTGTCCGAATGCCAGGAGATCGCGTCACCCTTTGTTTCACAGAGTTTGCGTTCCGGTCCACCCAGCGCGGGAATCAGATAGACGGCTCCGGAAGGGCCAGGATTGCGAATGAAGGCGATGGACTTGCCGTCCGGCGACCATTGCGGCGCCCAATCGCGGGCCGGGTTATTGGTCAAACGTAGGGGCGGCGCACTCGAGCCAACCACCTTGATGTAGATATCGAAGTTATCCTGCTTCTCGCCATTCCAGTGAAAGGCGATCTGGCCGGCATCCGGTGAGAAAGTGGGATGGCCTTCGATTCCGGCATAGGTAGTGACCGGAGTGACCTGAGGACTGGTCGCCGTTGCCTCGGGCATCTGCCGGTGAGAGAACCACCACGCCGTACCCGCCACCGCCGCAACCAGCGGCACGCCAATCCAGACAGCGCGTCGAACCTTATTGGAAGGCGCCGCCATCGGAAGTTCGGTCAACTTGCCGGACTCGGACTCCTCCTTCAATTCCTCCAGCGCGACTTTCACGTCGACGATCACGTGAAAGCGGCGGTCAGGATTCTTGCGAAGGCAGCGGGTGATGATCTTCTCGAGGTCTCGTGGGATTGTTGGCGTCAGTCCGGTGAGCGGCTTGGGCTCCTTCTGGAGCACCGCCGCGATCGTCGAGACAGGCGTGTCGCCCTGGAAGGCGCGCTGCCCGCTGACCATCTCATACAACACCGCGCCAAAGGAGAAAATGTCGGAGCGCGTGTCGATCTTTTTGCCTTCGGCCTGTTCTGGCGACATGTAGGAGACCGTACCGAGAATGGCGCCATCGGCCGTGCCTTTCTGCGTCAGTGTCGCATCGTGCTCACTTCTCTCGCTGCGGTCCGTCAACTTGGCCAGGCCGAAGTCGAGAAGCTTCACGCGTCCATCGCCGTCGACCATGATGTTGGAAGGTTTCAGGTCGCGGTGTGTGATGCCGGCCGCATGGGCTTTGGCGAGTCCATCGGCGATCTGGATGGCGATGCGCAGGAGTTCATTCAGCCGCATGCCTTGCCGCGGGATCAGATCGTCGAGCGTTTTGCCCGCTACATACTCCATCGCGATGTAGTCGATGCCCTCATGGGAACTGATGTCGTGGATGGTCACGATGTTGGGATGATTCAGCGCGGAAGCCGCCTTGGCTTCCTGCACGAAGCGCCGTTTGCGCTCGGGGTTGGCTACTTTGTCCGGCGGCAGGATCTTAATTGCGACATGACGGTCCAGGTGGGTGTCGAAAGCCTTGTAGACGACACCCATGCCGCCCTGGCCGATCTGTTCGAGAACGCGATAATGTCCGAGGTTTTCAACCACTGTTGCTACCCGCCCCTCACGAGTCAGTGCCAATTATATGTCAGTTAAAAAAGGGGCTTCGCAACGGTTGCGCCCGGCTGTATACTCTTCATAGCTACGAAGCATAGCGGGAATTGAGAGCTGAAAATCCCGCTTTCCCGGCCCGGCCGGGGAGGAGGTACTTTCGATGCGCGCGTGGCTGTCCTTCATTCCCCTGATCCTCTTGTCCGCCGAATCGACGGCTCCCTCACGGGCACCCGCCTCGATCGCCGACCCGAGTCCATCCGGCGGCGATCGTTCCGCCATCCGCCTACTCCAACAAACCACCGCCGTTCGTGTCTCGGAAGACACCTGCGACCTTCCGGATACCACGCGCTACCTCCTCCAGGACGATCCGCAAGTCTATGTCTGGTTCCGCGTCTGGGATGCTGCCGAAGGCGACGAGCCCTCCGTGGAATGGCTCAGGCCCGACGGCGCCGTCCTGACGAGGCAACAGTGGCCCAAACTGACCAAGGCCGGCAACTTCTGTTTTCACTCAGGTCTCTTTATTGCCAACCACGAACCGGCACGGCAGCCCGGCGAGTGGCGGGCCCGAGTCTCTTGGAACGGGACCCGCCTGTTCGACCAGCCCTTTACCGTCCTAGATTGGACGCCCGCGCCCGCCATCCCCTCCGGCGGCGTTGTCAACGGAGCCGATTTCACCGCTGACCTCGCCCCCGGCATCATCTTTACAGTCTTTGGCGCCGATCTTGCCCCCGCCACCCTCTCCGCCTCCGGCGCGCCCCTGCCGGAAGTGATCGACCGTGTCTCGGTTGAGATCACCGACCCTACTACAACCCGCACCGCGCCACTCTTCTTCGTCTCGCGGCGGCAGATCAACGCCCAGGTTCCCTTCGGCATTGCGGCCGGCCGCGTCCAGGTCCGGGTCCGGTGGGCGAATCGCACCACCCAGCCTCAACCGGTCGATGTCCGCGGACGCAACCCCAAACTCTTCACCACCACTATGACCGGCCGGGGCGCACCCATCCTCGTCCACGCGAACTATCAACTGGTCTCGGACGAGAATCCCGCTCAGCTCGGCGAGCCTGTCGTCTTGTTTCTCACCGGACTTGGCGACGTCACCCCACCCCTCGCCGCAGGCCAGGCTGCCGGCGACGGCACCCCGGGCAAGCCCCTCAATCGCGTTTCTGAGGCGGTCGAAATCACGGTCGGCACGCAACGCGCGAACGTCCTTTTCGCCGGCCTCGCGCCCGGCTTCGTCGGGCTGTATCAGGTCAATTTCCTCGTACCCGATGGCCTCGCCACGACGGCCCAGACCATCCGCGTGGGTTGTCTCGGAGTTCAGTCGCAGTCCGATGTCCGGATGGCGGTCCGCGGCAGCGGACCCGCACCCGGCGGCACTCCCGTGACGGCTTCCGTCGGTCCCCAGGGTGGCCGCGTCGAAGGCGAGGGGTTCCGCCTGGACATTCCGGCACAAGCCTTTCCCGCCAGCACTTCCGTCAGCGTTGTCCGCGAGCCAGCCGAAGGCGAGGCGTTGACGGATTCGCTGCGCATCTCCGGCCTCGACTCAGGCTGGAAGCGGCCAATCCGCGTCGCCGTCCGATCGCGTCAGACTCTTCCCGCCAATGCCTCACTTTGGTGCCGGTTCAGTATCATCGCCGGTTCTCAGGAAGTCGATTCCTACCTCGCGCGAGCGCAACGGGACGGCGACTACTTTGTCGCCGAGATGCCTGCGGGTGAAGACGGGATCACCTCCGTTCTGAACCCCCCTCGCAACGGTTCCCCGTTGGCCGCCGCGGAGGCCGACGTAGTTACTGCCGGTGAGACGCCTTACGTCAGGCCCATCTTTCTGATGGACGCGATGTACCTGACGTGTCCCAATCAATCCACGTCGGGTAACGTCACGGAATGGGTTATGACCGATCCCGACAAATGGCGGCCCGAACCCTGGCAGTCCGATACCGCGTTTCTGAATAAGCTTTGCGGCATCAGGAGCGCTGTTGAGGGCTGCGTCAACTCGGTTAAGTCCGCGTTTCGTGGTGGCTGGCCCACCAGTCCACCTTACGAATATCAGCAAACTCGCTGGCCCATTTTGATCGAGTACAGCAGGAAGCTGGATAACTCCATCTACGGTCATGAGTCGCCCCACAACATCGTCTTCAGTGCGAAAGGCTCTCAGTACCTTGTCCTGAATTTCAACAAGGTAGCGGAGGAAGCGGACACGATGAAGGAGACCGCCTGCCACGAACTGTTCCACATTGTCCAGAATCTCTACGACCCGCGCGGCAGCAGGGCTCTCCGTTTCGGCTACGAGGAACCCTGGATCTGGTTCTATGAGGCTTCGGCTACCTGGTTCCAGCAGTTCGCCTTTTCCGACCGCTCTACCTATGTCAACCCGGAAGGCGCTCAGGAGGGGATCGCCTTTTTCCGCAACAATAGACTCAACTTTCGCGAAGGCAGTGACCGAGTGGCCCACCAGGAGCACGGATACGGCGCATCCGCTTTTGTCCAATACCTCACGCAGGCTATCCGCACCAATGTCGTCGGCGACATCATAGCCGAATCCCGCAACTATCCCGACCGCCCCGACCGCGCCATCGTCAAAGGCACCTGGGGCTTGCTCAATCAGGGCGACTTACTCGGCACGACGTGGGTCAACTTCCTCCGTGCCTGGATGAAGAGCGATCTGTTCCCGGCCCGGGCCTGGCCTGAAGTTGGTGTCATTCGCACGATGGCGCCCGGCAACGAGACGATCCGGTTCAAAGACGAAAAGCCAACGCTCTCGACGCCGGTGACGAAGAGTGTCAACTGGAAGGCCGATAACTACATGGCGCGCCTCTGGTCCGTTGAGCTTCCCGCTTCCTGGGACGCTCGCTATCAATTCCGAATCGCTCTCGTCAAGAATTCCGGCGGCGAAGCCCTGGCCGATATTTATGCTATCGGCACTACCGTCCGGCGCCTCGGAAGCGTGAAAGCGGGTGAAGGATTCACCGTGCCCGAGCCTGCCACCCTGGTCTCCAACAAGGAGAGTCTTTACGTCATGGCGATTCACCATGCCAATACGATCGCCCTCGACGATGACCGCCGGCCCGTCGACCTGACCATCCATTTTGAATTGAGCTTCCAGGGGGTGGATTTCGCAAAGACCCGTGAAATCGTTGCCGCTCTCCATGCACCCCTCATCTGCCGCCGCGCCGACAATTCCATCTCCGCCTGCGTCACGGGCCTCTTCAGTATCCCGGTTAACAACTTCAGTATCAGTAACTGGAATGCCGGCCCGCCCTTCCTTGAATGGCAGGACAATTCTTTTCGGATGAAGAGAACCCTTTCGAACGGCACCGTCGAGGAGGCGCAAGGCACCGTGGACGCCGGCGCGATCCCTCCGACCCTCACGGGCACTTTCTCCCAAGCCAGCCCGAACCGCTACACCTACCGATTCACGGTGAGCAAGCTTCCGCTCACCGATTCCTCGACGATCACCTTCCGAACCACCGGCGTCGATCAGTTCAAGAAGTATGTCACCGAAATCTCGGTTGGCATCCAAGACCCCGTCGCCCAACTCTTCCAGTCCGTCGATTGGGACAAAGCCAAGGACGCCTACGTCACCGTCGGACTCCGGTAGGACGGAACGTGGTCCTAGTACGATTTATAAAAGATTAATGGCATTGATGTAAGAACGTACAGACTTTTGTGTTACTCTTTGGCGGATGAATCGACCCCCTTTGTGCCCTCCGGGCACCCCTCGTAACGGATTTGGTGCAGCCAGACTCTGCATCGCTACACTGCTTCTCATTGGCATTGGACCTCTGACTGCCGTGGCGCAGGACGGCACGATGCCGCTGTCTCCTCGGCAGGTCCTGGTCAAGGGCCGCAAGTACAGGGCCGCGGCAGGCGGCCATTACCTTACCTTCCAGGCTGACGGCAACCTGGTCGTCTCGAACGCCGCCGGACAAAAAGTCTGGGGCCTTGATCAGGTTGTTAAGAACATCAAGGCGCAAAACATTCGAGTCGGCGAGGATGGCAATCTCGTTGCCACCGGCCCCAATAACCAGTTCCTTTGGGCCGCCCTGTCGGCGAACCCCGATCCGCGGGGATGGGTCGATCTGACCCCCGCCGGCGTGCTTCAGGTCGGCTCGGACCGCCGCGGCGTGCAATGGGCCAGCGACGGCAAACTGTCTCCGCCACGGCCGCTGGGTCCCACCTGCGCTCCGTATGAGCGACTGACAAAGTGTGTGACAATCGCCAATCCGAAAATCAAGATCATGGCCACGAAGGCAGTGAGCCCATCGGCGCTTGCCCTTGTCAAACAGATCTACACCGACATGACCGCGTTTCTACAGCCGCGGCGTCCCAAGAACACGCTCGACGGGTTCGTCGTGTATCTGACCAACGATGAGCCCTGGGCCCAGTTGAACGGGATGGGCCCGATCGGTCCCGACATCGGCGCAAATAACACAGGCGCTGAACTCCGCGGCGGAGCCGCTAGGGATTACCTGTGGATTACCGAGGAGATGATCTGCAAAACAGGCGTCAAAACCCGTGGGCCCAAAGATAAGGAAGCCCGTACCTTCGATCAGGTGATTCACGAGTTCGCACACTCCATTGAGGCCAATTACGGTTTCAGCGACCGAGTTCGGGCGACGTTCCCCCAGGCCAACCCGATGAGCGAAGCTTTCGCCTGGGCCACCCAGGCTTGGTTTAGCGTGCCCGCCGGTGCACTCGGACACCCCCTGACCGATGCCGAGAAGAAGTTCATGGGCGAGATCTTCACGAGGCAGAAAACCTACGCGTGCGCGGCCTATAAGCCGGGCGCCTAGGCAGCACTCCCAGAATCTTCGCCACGCGGGTTGCGGGCGCTGCCCCCCGGCAGCGCCCGATTGGCGATCCGCAAGCTTCGCTCCACCGGAGAAAACCATGAGAACAATGCCAGACCGCAAGCGGTCTACCCCCTTCCTGCTCGGCGCGCCGCTCACCTGCGCCTTGATGCTGAGCCTGGCCGCGCCGGCCGAGGCCCAGACGTCTTATTGGCGAGGGTTTCGCTACCCAACGGTTGTGCAATTCAACTCTTCCCTGCCGAATGACGTCGCGCTCGCGGCGAAGAGTTACACGCAAGCGGCGGGATACATGACGCGGGTCGAAACCCGGAACGGCAAACGTTACGTGCTGTATTACACCACGTTCGCCTGGGACGGGAACGGGGTGAGCAAAGGAACGTTGAGCTGGGTCACCGCCAGAGGCGCCGGCGCCGACTGGCGCACTTTCAACACCTCCGATCCAAAGTGGGCCACGTTCGCCCAGAACCTGGTAAGTGCGTCGAAGCCCTACGGGAGAGGAAACTGGCGCCAGGCCGGCTTCTACTTCGTTGAGAGTCCAGACAGCGCCCCCCCTCCGTTTTCCATTAACCCGGACGGCACATCGGGGCCGCCTACGCCGGTGCAACTCGCCACCTTCAGGCTGGAGGAGCGCGATCGGGTTCTAGATAGGGCGCCGCTGTTGGGGAAAGACATCGGGGATCTGCGCCTGAAGAGCATACGGGGAGATTTTCTGACCATTGCGAATGCCGGCCGCGCGAACCCGAATTACCGCCGCCAGAACGGGAACCGGGAGGCGGTGAACCTCCCGACCAACCTGAAGCCGATGCGGCTCAACGAGAAGCTCAATCAGGCGGCACAGATTCAGGCCGATTACTGCGCCCAGATGAACCAACTCACGCATGATCAGCCGCGAAACCGCTTGCGCTCGAAAGTGCCCGATCGTCTGAAGGAGGTCGGCTACAACGGGCAGGCCTGGGAAGCAGGCGGCGCCGGCGCGCCGCTGGCTGAATATCCCACTGACTGGATGAAGAGCGAAACGCACTACCGCCCGTGGTGGAGCCTGGATGCGCCCAATGAGGACGATGTCGGTTTCGGGGTCGCCAAGTCTGCCGCCGGAATCTGGTATGTGGTCGCCCTGGCGGGCACCGGCGACAAGTAATCGAGTTGGGGTTAGAGAGTGCGGTAGTAGGCGATGAGGTCGAGTGGGGGAGGCGTTGCGCCCATGGTTCGGAGGAAGCCGGCGACCTGACCGCGGTGGTGGGTGGCGTGGTTGACCGTGTGCAACGCAATTTGCCACAGGGGCTGAGTGTGTCTGTTCCCCTTGAGGTCATGGTAAATCAGCGGCTGGGCCATGGATTCCGCAGTCTGTGAGGCCGCCCAGGCGCGCCAGCGATCGTGCACGAGGGGCCACTCCCGCGCCAGCGACGAGAGGTCGACTTCGGACGGGTCGAGGAACCGCTGGGGTGGGGTTCCCTGGATTCTTCCGATCCACACACGGTCTGCCGCAAAGACATGCGCGAGGGTCCCGATGACACTTTTATCGGAGGTCCCGAAGTCGCGGGTAAGTTGTTCGGGGCTTAAGCCAGCAGCCGCCTGGAGGAGGCGGCCGCTGGCCCAAGAGGTGTACTCGACGTGATGGCGAAGGACGTCGGGCGCCAGCATGGGGCTAGTCCTCGTCGTGCTGGGAAGCGAGGCGGGTGACCACGTTCATATCTTCGAGGGTGGTGACGTCGCCCGACACGGTATGGGACGTGACGATCTCGCGGAGGAGGCGGCGCATGATCTTACCGGACCGCGTCTTGGGTAATGCCTCGGAGAAGCGGATCTCTTCGGGGCGCGCGAAGGGTCCGATTTCGTGGGCCACCCACTTACGTAGTTCGATTCCCAGTTCATGGTGGTCGTAGTCGCCCTTCTTGAGCGTCACAAAGCAGCAGACCGCCTGTCCGGTGATCTCGTGCGGCTTGCCGACCACGGCTGCTTCGGCGACGGCCGGATGCTTGACGAGGGCGGATTCAATCTCCATGGTGGACAAGCGGTGACCGGAGACGTTCATGACGTCGTCGACGCGGCCGAGAATCCAGAAATAGCCGTCTTTGTCGCGGCGCGCGGCGTCGCCTGTGAAATAGACGCCTTGCACCTTACCCCAGTACTGGTCGGCATAGCGGTCGGGGTCGCCCCAGATGGTGCGGAGCATGGACGGCCAGGGCCGCCGGATGACGAGGAACCCTTCGCGGTCGTCGCCGACGGGGTTGCCACTGAGGTCGATGATCTCGGGGATGATGCCGGGCATCGGCAGGGTGCCGGAGCCGGGTTTGGTGGGGACGGCGCCGGGCATGGGCGCGATCATAATGCCGCCGGTTTCAGTCTGCCACCAGGTGTCGACAATCGGGCAGCGTTCCTTGCCGATGACTCGGTGGTACCACTCCCAGGCCGCCGGATTGATGGGCTCGCCGACCGAGCCGAGGAGGCGGAGCGAGGAGAGGTCGTGGGAGTTCGGCCACTGGTCGCCCTGGCGGATGAGGGCGCGGATGGCGGTGGGCGACGTATAGAGAATCGAGGCTTTGTACTTGGCGACGATCGACCACCAGCGGCCGAAATCGGGGGTGTCGGGCGCGCCCTCGTACATGATGGAGGTGGCGCCGGCCGAGAGGGGACCGTAGACGATGTAGGAATGTCCGGTGACCCAACCGATGTCGGCCGAGCACCAGTAGACATCATCCGGCTTGATGTCGAACACCCACTTCATGGTCATGGTGACGTAGGTGAGATATCCACCAGTGGTGTGGAGGATACCTTTCGGCTTACCGGTTGTCCCCGAGGTGTAGAGAACGTAGAGGGGATGCTCGGAATCCAGTTCGACGGCCGGGCACTCGTCGCCCGCCAGTGTGCCGTCGATGCCACCTTCGGCCAGGCGCTGCGACTCGTCGACGCGGACGAAGAAGTCGCGGCCGGCCACCATGTCGATGGCGCTGCCCGTGCGCTGGAACACCAGCACTTCTTTCACGGAGGGACAATCGACGATGCCTTCGTCCACGGCACCCTTGAGCTTGACTTCCTTGGCGCGCCGCCAGCCGCCATCGGCGGTGATGACAACGGCCGCACCGAGATCCTGGACGCGGGCCTTGAGGGCTTCGGCCGAGAAACCACCGAAGACGACCGAATGCGTGATGCCCAACCGCGCGCAGGCCAGCATGGCGACCGGCAGTTCGACGATCATCGGCATGTAGATGATGGCGCGGTCGCCGGTCTTGAAACCGCGAGCCTTCAGAACGTTCGCAAAGCGGCACACCATGCGGTGCAGGTCGGCATAGGTCACCGTGCGGGTATCGCCCGGTTCCCCTTCCCAGTGGAAGGCCACTTTGTTGGCGTTTTCGGCCAGGTGGCGGTCCAGGCAGTTGTAGGACATGTTCGTCTTGCCACCGACAAACCACTTTACGAACGGCGGGTTCCACTCAAACACGTGGGACCACTTCTCGAACCAGTGGATCTCCTTTTCGGCGATCTCGCCCCAGAAGTCTTCCGGATGATCCTTAGCGCGTTCCCAGAGGGCGCGGTAAGCATCCATGCCGGAGACATGGGCTTTCGCAACAAAATCAGAATTCGGCGCGTAGACAGGCTCTTGGCTCATGCGCGGAGTTGCTCCTTCACGTCAGGGAGTTGAGGATTGAAAAACGATTGTATCAGGGGCGCAGGTCAGGAGAAGCTCTCCGCGGCCGCCTGGACGGTCGAATACAGCGGCACGACGCGGTAAACCTGGGTCATCAGAAAAATCTGTTGCACACGCGGGACCGCCGCGGCGACGCGGAGTTGCCCGCCCGCGCCCGATGCGGTGGCCGAGCAGGCCACGAGCATACCGAGTCCGGCGCTATCGATAAAGTCGGCCTGCGCCAAATCGATAATGATGCGGCGCTTGATCGCCGCCAGTTGTTTGATCGAATCTTCCGCCGTGCTCAGCGAATCACCCAGCGTGAGCCTGCCTTTCAGCTCCACCACTGTGATGTCTGCCGAGTATTCCCGTCTGGACATTTCCAACTTCATCGT
>JAEUQD010000332.1 GCA_016789925.1 Bryobacterales bacterium
CCGCCACAGAATACAAGCCCGCTTTGGGAAGCGTGGCAGCCTCTTGGCGCGAGACACTGGCCGCCCCCGGCGAACCTGAAAAGACCAGCCAGCGGCTATTGGCAAGGTCGGCAAAACGGCCGAGATGGAATCCCCTGACAACACCCGGTTGAGCCGATGCAACAACCGCGGCGAGATGAAAGGCGAAAACCGCCAGTCGCATGGCAAGCCTCCTCACTGAAATGGGCCGACGCGTGGTGAGCCGAAAGAAACGACGCCCGACGGCGGATCGATGCGGCCGTCTGACCGGCAGGGGCCTGCGAAGCAAGCCGCCAGCGCCCCACCGCCAACCACCGCGGAGATCACAGCGATCTTCTTCGGCAGGCCCCACCCACCCCCTTTCAAATTGCGCAGTTCAAACGCTTCGCGTCCAAACCACCGGACTCCGGTTTGATCGGTGAAATCGATCTCCAATTCCAGTTGAAAAGGACCAGCGATCGAATTCGCCAACAGTCCGCTGATCGTAACCTGGCCATTCGCGTCGGTTCGGAATTCGGCTTCGTGGACATTGCCGCGCCCGAACGTGGCAGTCGGTCCTGACCGGGGAGTCCGCGCCCTCACCAGAAGGCCTGCGGCCACCGGGCGTCGATTGTTGCGTCTGGTGACGCGTACCTGAAAATCCTGAACAAATCGTTCGCCAACTCTGGCTCCGGGCGTACTCTGCATGCCCGTTAGAACGCGCTCAAAATCCACGTCCACCTGCCGGGGGACGACTTGAGCCGATGCCAGGAACGCCAGCGTACACACGGAAGCCACCGGAAAGGTAGCATACTTCATGGACGCCTCCCTCTACTTCTTATCCTTAGTTATTTGGTGATCCTATACGATGTTTCGTTTCAGGCATATAATACTTGGCTGACGAGAAAAGGGAAAGCAGAGACAGATGATTTTTCATTATTGTTCTGTAATTCTCCTCGGTGTTGTCGCTCTTGGCCAGTGCCACGCAGCTACCTGGGCTTTGCTGGTTGGAATCTCCACTTATGGCAATGAACTCGCTCTCCAGGAACACGAGCAATTGCGCTTTCCCGAGACGGATGCCGAGGGGCTCCACGCGATCCTGCTCAGTAAGGAGGGCGGCAACATCCCTCCCGGCAATGTTCGGCTGCTCCTGGGTAAGGATGCAACAAGGCAGAACCTGGCGGTCGCGCTGGGTAAGTGGCTCCCCGCCGTCGCCGGTCCCGACGATACCGTAATCATTTACTTTTCCGGGCATGGCCACTACGAACGCGGAGCTGGATATCTGGTCACTTGGGACGCGCGGCGCGCGGCAATTGCATCTACCTCTTACCCCATGGCCGATCTTCGCCGCGCCCTGGCGGCTTTGCGCGCGCGGAGCAAAATCGTATTCACAGACGCCTGCCACGCCGGAGCCCTCAATCAGTCCGTAGATGCCACCGGAAAACTGCGGGAGAATTTGCTCGATCTTGACCGCTCTGTGTTTTCACTCGCTGCGTCGGCTGCTTCTCAGCAAGCCCTCGAGCTCTCCAACCCGGAGGACCGGCACACACTGTTCAGCCAGTTTCTCATCAGCGGATTGGCCGGACACGCCGATCTAAACTGCGACGGGTCCGTCACCGCCGCCGAACTGGCGGCCTATGTTCGTGAGGAAGTGATCGGCGAATCCAACGGCGCGCAGGAACCGACCTGGTCGCCGAAACAGGGGCTTGACCGTCTCTTGCTCGCCCGCTACTCCAAACCCCGCTGTGTTTCGGCGGCCACAAAACGCGGATCGCTCCTGGTCGACACTCCAGGCCTGGCCTGCAATGACACTCGAAACAGCGCGGTTCTCCTCTTCGACGGGATCGTCGCCGGGACCCTCTGCGGTGCCGGCAAGCTGCGCATTCCCGGTGTCGCGAGCGGCCCCCACTCGGTTCGGATCGAGCGGACTGGCTTCCTGCCGGTCAGCACAACCGTTCAAGTCCCGCCCGGCGCACAAGCCAGCGTTCGTGCCGCGCTCCAACCTCGCTCCGGCATGCCCGCCAGTCTGGTAGACGAACTTGCCAAGGCTGAGCGCGGCTACTGGAAGGGTGGTGATCAGGATTTGAAAAAGGCGTTGGCTACGCTCGACCGGATTGCCGCACGGCAGCC
>JAEUQD010000356.1 GCA_016789925.1 Bryobacterales bacterium
ACCACGTGGTACTTGCAGTCCCATTTTGAATGGGATAGGCTCTGATAAAGCTCTGACATTACATCCTCTCCTTGTGGTTCATCAAGCCACTTGGAGAGGATTCTACTCCAGCAACGGTCAAACCTCTTCGAGTCTCACTGGCCGAACCAGTGGCTTACCCATCGAGTTACTTCCTGTTGTAAGGTGGAGCGGCGGCGAGGAGAGGAACCAAATGCCAGAGAGACGGGTTTACCCAGGTGTTTATATCCAGGAGTTGCCGAGCAACGTGCCCGGCGATTTCGGGCCTGGCGACATCGATTACGGCGTTCGCAGGCTTTACGGCGCGAGGGGTGGACCACCAGGCAAAGCCCATCACGAGCTTTAGCGATTTCGAGCGGATTTTCGGCGGGCTGGCTGCCGACAGCGAACTGAGCTTTGCCGTAAGCCACTACTAACCTGAACGGAGGCGGCGAGGCACTCGTGGTGCGCGTGCCGAAGATCGACGCCACGCCGGCGGTGATGGCGGCGGGGCCACTGACGTTCACGGCGCTGGGCACGGGTGCGTGGGGAAATGAGATCGTCATCAAGGTGGATGATCGCGGAGGACAGACGGTGGACGTGACCATCCGCTATCAGGCCGCGCGCATCGAGGAGCACTTCCACGGCCTGACGTTGGAGTCTGGCTGATACGCGGTTTGTCGGGAAGGTAGTGAACGATCCGGAACGCGGTTCGCAACTCGTATCGGTGAAAGCGGGCGGCGGGGTGGCCGCGCGGGCGGGATTAACGCGCTGGAGAGGGTGGACACATTCAACCTTCTGAGCATTCCGGATGCGACGCGTGCGGCGGCGGGCAGACCGGAGGTGCTGGATGCGCGGGCGGAATCGAATGCGATCTACCGGGCAGCAATGGCGTTGTGCCAGAAGCTCCGGGCATTTCTGTTGGTGGATCCGCCGCCGGAAGTAAACACGGTGGAGTCCGCAGCGCAATGGAAGGCGGGAGGGTTGGCGGTGAGCGCGGCTAACGGGGCGGCATACTTTCCACGGCTGCGGATGGAGGACCAGCCTCAGGGATCCCAACTGAGGACGTTCGCCCCTTCAGGCGTGGTAGCCGGGCTGTATGCACTGACGGATGCGCCGCGCGGCGTGTGGAAAGCCGCCGCGGGCATGAATGCGAGCCTGAAAGGAGTGCGAGCATACGGACGCCGAGAACGGGCGGCTCAATTCGCTAGGCTTGAACTGCTTCCGGACGTTCCCAAACATCGGCGCGGTGTACTGGCGGTCGCGAACGCTGGCCGGCAGCGATGCCGGAGCGAGCCAGTGGAAGTACGTTCCTGCACGGCGGCTGGCCTTGCATCTGGAGGAGTCGCTGTATCGCGGGACGCGGTGGGCGCTCTTTGAGCCGGCAGGCGAACAGCTTTGGGGGCGGGTAAGAATCTCGGTCGGCAGTTTCCTGCAAAACCTGTTCCGGCAGGGAGCGTTCGCGGGGGCAACGGCGAGCGAGGCCTACTCCGTGCTGTGCGACGGGACGACGACCACCCGGGCGGATAATCAATAGGGCATCCTGAACATCTTAGCCATGTTCGCGCCGCTTCGTCCGGGCGAATTTGTCGTGCTCCGAATCCAGCAGCGGAACGGCTGGTAAGGAGGGCTACGCTGGGAGCCGACCGGCGGCTTTGAGCTCGTCAAACAGGTCGAGGGTCTGGCGGACGCCATCCTCGAGCGGCGTTTGGGGAATGCCGGGAATCAGGGCGTGTAACTGGCTGGCGTCCATCCGATAGGAAACGGGCACGGGATTGCCGCTCACCGTGATGAGGTTGGCGGCGCCGGGGCGAAGTTTCTCAAACAGGGCGACCAGGGCGCTCATCTCGATGATGGAACCGGCGAGATTAAAGACATGCGCGCCGGTGGCATCGGAGAGGGCGCAGCGGACAAAGGTCTCGGCGACGTCTTCGGTGTACTGGAGGTCCATGTGGCCGGAGACACGGATCTGGAAGGGGAGGCCGAGGGCGATGGACTTCATGGCGAGGGTGGGGTCGGCAGTGAGACCACGGTCGCGGCCGACGCCGTAGACGGTCCAGGGGCGCAGGCCGATGGAGGAGATGCCGTTGGACTGAAAGAAGACGCGGGCGTTCCCTTCGTTGGACTGCTTGAAGACGCCGTAGTGGGTGCTGGGCAGGAGGGGATCGGATTCCGAAAGCGAGCGCTCGCCGTAAGCGTCTTCGGGCCCCCAGACCGCGGAGGAAGAGGCATAGACGACGCGGACGGGACGGCCGGCATCGCGGGCGGCTTCAAAAATGTTGAGCGTGCCAATGACGTTGATCATGGCTCCCTGGACGGGATTGGCCTGGCAGAAGGGCATGAGAACGGCGGCCAGATGAATGACGTGTGTGATCCCGCCTTCCTTCACGAGTGTCTGGATCCGCCCCGTGTCTTCAATGCGTCCGGTCTCCACTTGCAGGCGCGATGAGTTGGAATGATGGGAAATGAGGCCGAGGCGGGAGAGATCGGCCTCCTGGTCAAAGCAGAGAACATCAATCTGCCGGTCGAGGAGTTGCTTGACAGTCCAGGCGCCGATGCAGCCCGACGACCCGGTCACGAGAACGCGCATAAGCTAACAAGCTAGCACGCGACCGTGGGAACCTTACCAAAAGGTGGAGCGGGTGAAACACTGGCGGCACTTGACGACGCGGGCGCCCAAGCCGGTGAGGATACGCTGCCAGATATCCTTATGACGGGGGATATAGACCTGATGAGACAGGCAGCGGGTACAGTAGTACGCCTTCTCTGACAGCAAGGGTACGCCGTGTGTCCGGACGGGACGCTGCGCGACGAATTGGGGGGAAGAGGCCGCTGACATAGTCACCATCTGAGTGGCGGCAGGCGGGCGGATTTCTCCGGATGTTATTCGGGAATTTGAAAGCGGAAATTGAACAAAACAAAACGCTTCGAAGTGTGTGCGGCTTGCGCTCGCAAGCGGAAGCGTGTCTTACGGTTTCATGGCGACGGCGCAGCCCGGTTGGCGGCATGATGGGCGAGAGAGGCGACAATCGCGGACGCTTGCTTGACGTCAGTCTCCTGAATGTGATCGAAGACGTCCACAAGATTAGAACACGCGTTCCTGGCGGCGGAGCGTGCCGAACGAGCCGATGTTCGCGACAGCGAAGGCGACGCGGAATTGATTCTCGTTTCGAGTGCCGAAGCTAAAGCGGCGGTACTGGAGGCTGAAGCCGCAGCAATCGGTGTTGTAGGTCACCTGGGTGGTGGCGAACTGCAGGATGCTCAGGCGGAAGTCGTAGACGCCCTGGAAACCGGTGCTCCAGCCCTTGCGGTCCGACCGGCCCAATCCGATGAGGCCGATGAACTGGTTGGCGCTGGGCGAGACGGTAGGGTTGGCGCGAACATGGTTGTGCCCACCGGTCAGAAATAGGGAATCTTTGCGGTAGGAGAAGAGAAAGGTGGAGTTGGTGATGCGTTTGCGAAGAGGGTCGTAATCGGAACGCCATTCCACGTTCGTGGTGGGAGTGGGATAGGTTCTCAGGCTCGAGATGACGGGCGAAGAGTGCCGGGGCTGGTCGAAGAAGGCGTAGGCAGTCATCTCAGCCTGGGTGGCAAAGACGTTTCTTTGGCCGGAACGTACGGCGCCGCCGAGGTCGGGATCGAGGAAACGTTTCTGCCACACCTGCCAGCTCAAGAACTCGGTCACGCGCCCGGCGCGCTTCGTGTAGAAGCGGTTGGTAATCGAGTAGTCGATTTCCCTTGTGTTGGCGAGCAGTTCGGTTTCGTCGAAACGAATGATCTCGTTGAAGTCGCGTACGCCGCCGATGTAGCGGAACCCGGCCCTGGGCTCGATGACGTGCTTAAACTTGTCGCCGAACCACTTGGGCGGTTTTTCGAAAACGCGGCCAAGGGAGGGAAAGAGGAGTTCGGCGGAGAAGTCGCGGGTGGAGCGGAGTACTCCGTCCCCGCTCAGTTTTCCATTTTGGAGACTAGAGCCATATTGGGTTTCGCGGACGGAAAAGGACGGCAAGAGAGTGAATTGCTTCCAGCGGAAGGCGGTCATGACGCGGGGGGCGAAGTCGAGGCGTTCGACAAACTGACGGGTCTGAAAGAGTGGCTGGTTGCGGCGAACGAGAGCGGCCGAGGATTCCAGCGACACCCAAACGGGGAGGGTCTTCCGGGTGACTTGGCGGTCGCGGGAGGAGAACTCGAGCGAAGGCAGGCGGCGCACGACGACGCGGTCGCGGTCTTCGGTCGACTGGTAATTTTCGACGCGTTCGAAGACGAGGTTGAGAGCGTAGGAGGACCAGTGCTTTCCGATAAAGCCACGGGACTGGACCTCGGAGAACACGGCCTCGTTAAAGGATTCGGTGAAGGCTTGGCGAAAGACGAAGGAACTGAGGTAGTTAACCTCGACCCGGCCAGTGAAGCCAAAGGGAAGCTCGGTCTTGCCGCGCACGGTGAGCAGGAAGCCGCCCTGCTTGATGCGATCACCGCTTTCCAGGAGTAATCCGCGGTCGTTGACGCCATAGAGAATCGCATCAAAGTCAGTGCCACGTGCAGGTTTCCCGCGAAAATCAAAGTTGTGGGCGAGGCCGCGTTGGGTGAACCACTGGCCCCGATAGGTGAGATCGTAGGAGCGGTTCATTGCCCAGTAGTAGCCGACACCGAACATTTTGCCGCGGCGGGAACTGTTGCCGACGTTGGGGGTGAGGAAGCCACTCTTGCGCGCTTCCTCGTTCAGGGCCTTGTAAAAAGCGGGAGTATAGAAGATCGGGATTTTGCGAACCACGAAGCGGGAGTTGTAGGCAATGGCCCGGTCACCGGGAATGATGTCGAACCGCGAGCCGCGAAGACGCCACCAGGGCCGCGGCACACGGCAGTCCGTAATGAAACCCTGGTGAAGGATATAGCGCTCACCGAGGCGCTCGGCCCACTTTCCCTCAAAGACGAAGGGGGAATCGCTCTGGAGGATTCCGGGGCGGTCGCTGACTTTGGCGGGCGCGGTTCCGCGGACATTGTAAAACCGGCCACGTTGTTCTTCGAGGAAATATTCAACACGATCCGCCTCGATTTCCTCGCCACGCTCGAAGCTCTGGAACTTGACGCGACCGCGAGCCTCAGCGTAGCCGGTCTGCTCGTTATAGTCGACTTCGTCAGCCCGGATGAGGAATTCGGTGGTTTCCAGTGAGACAGCGCCGCGCATGTAGTACCAGGCGCCTTCGCGTTCCTGGGTGACCGAACGGACGAGAATCTCGTCGGGACTAGGTTGATTGATACGGGGAATACGCACCGAAGGCTGAGTTTGGGCGGGCTGAAGGTTCTGCGAAGAACTGCCGATAGCTAGAGTAGTTTGAAACGATAGAGCAGCAGCCAACACAAATAGTACGTGACAAAAGTCTCGAATTATGATAGAGAAAGTATGCGGGAGTTCGTGCTCTGGGTGAAGTTGCAGGTCCAAACGAAACGCTAGCACGGCCTGAATATGGTGAGCAACAGCCCAGAAGCTTCCGCCTTAAACGTATGACGTGTCGCTATTGCGGGTCCACCAATGAATCTGACGCCCACCGTTGTCTCCGCTGTGGACGGCGCTTGCATTTGGCCTCGGCACGACCGGCGCCAGATTCCTATCCAGTAGCAGGGGCACGGGCGCTGGCGCCTCAGGCGCGCACTCTGAGTATGGTGAAGGAGTCGTCGGACCAGACACCGCAACCGCAGCGGCCGCGCAATCCGACGCAGGCTGCGTTGTTTCCGAGCAAGGAACTGGGGCGGGTGGTACCGATCGAGGCATTTCAGAACCGGTTGGGCCAACCGGCAGCCAAAGTTCAGCGTGCGCATCAGCAGCGGTCGGAGGCGAACAATCCCGACGCGTTGGTGGAATTACACCAGCAGGCGTATTTTCAGTTTCCCGTGCAGTCGAATCCACGGCGCACCGGCGTGTCCGAACATGCCCGGTTCAGCAAGGCGCCGGTGGCGATTCCAGTCCACCGGATGATGGCCGCGCTGTTGGACTTTAGCATTGTGATGGTTGCGGTGGGACTGGTGGCGATCATCCTCTATTCGATCCTCGGTAGGGATTTTCTCGAGGGCTCGACGCTGTCGTTCTTTGCGCTGATGGCCGTGTTCTTCGCCCTGAGCTACAAACTGATGTGGGCGCTGGTTGGGGCAGAATCTCCCGGTCTGCGCTGGACGCAGTTGCGGCTGTTGACGTGGGACGGCTCGGAGCCGACGCGGGAAGACCGCCTGCGCAGGCTGGCGTGGGGATGCGTTTCGGTGTTACCGGCGGGGTTGGGGTTGATCTGGTCGATTGTGGACGAGGAAACACTGTCGTGGCACGATCATTCTTCGAAGACTTTTCTGACCTCATTCTCTGAGAATTTTCACCATTGACAGTCGGTCATCCGTCGATTGTGCTCCAATAGTGGCCGTATGTCCATCCACTTCGATCCTGCTAACTTGTCTGCCGCCATGGTTGGCGACGAACATGGTTTGACTCTGGCTGACCTCCGAGAGGGCGCGACGGCCGGGCTCGATGCACTCAGCGGCTTTCACAAACTGGTTGACGATGGCAAGTACGGTTTCCCGCACCTGCCTTTCGACACAGGAACGGTGAAAGACATCCAGACGTACGCGGACAAGTTGCGTGGCAGTTACGACACGGTATGCGTAGTGGGCATCGGCGGCTCGGCGTTGGGTGCATGGGCGTTGGATTGTGCGCTACGCGGACCCCACCCGGTGCAGGCGGCATTCTCGCCGAAGAACCCACGGCTCGTGATTCTGGACAACGTCGACCCGTCGTTTATGCTGGCCGCGATCGATTCGATGAACCCGAAGAAGACGTTGGTGGTCGTCATCGCCAAGTCGGGTGCGACGGCGGAGACCGTAGCCACGTTCCTGATCGTCCGCGCATGGCTCGAGAAAGCACTGGGGAAGAAGACGCGGCAGCGGATTGTCGCGGTGACCTCCGAGCATCGGGGCGATCTGAAGGCGCTGGCGACCAAAGAAGATTACACCACGTTCCACCTGCCCGACAACGTCGGCGGACGCTTCTCGGTGCTGTCGGCGGTGGGTCTGGTTCCGGCGGCGTTGTGCGGCTTTAACATCCGGAAGATCGCCAAGGGGGCCGCGGCCCAGACGGGCCTCTGCTGGAAGGATGACCTCGCGCAGAACACGGCCCTCAGCGCAGCCGTGCACCACTGGCTGATCTGGACTCGGCGCAACAAGACGATCCAGGTGGCATTCCCCTACGCGAATAAGCTCTGGGGCCTGGCGTTCTGGTTCCGGCAATTGTGGGCGGAATCGCTGGGCAAGAAGAACAACCGCACCGGCGAGGTCGTGCACGTGGGTCAGACGCCAGTGGCGGCTCTGGGCACAACGGATCAGCATTCGCAGGTCCAACTCTACATGGAGGGGCCCAACGACAAGATGTTCAGCTTCTGGACAGTAAAGAAATTTGACGATCCCGGCCGGATCCCCAAAGTGAAGACGGGCTTTGAAGCGATGGACTACCTTCCCGGGCAGAGTTTGGCGAAGCTGCTGGACGCAGAACAACGGTCGACGGCGGCGGCACTGACGGAAACCGGGCGTCCCAACTGCACCTTCACTTTGGACCGGCTGGATGCGGAACACATCGGCGCATTTCTCCAGTTACTGGAGTTTGAAACAGCGTTCGCGGGCGAGTTGCTGAACATTGACGCGTTTGACCAGGAAGGCGTGGAACTGGGCAAGAAGTTCACCTTCGCGCTGATGGGGCGGAAGGGGTTCGGCGAATATTCCGACCGGTTCAAGGCGTACGAAGCCAAGCGGAGCAAGTAGCTGGTTACGTGCACTACCATGTAAGGTTATGCGGTACATCCTCATCGGCGC
>JAEUQD010000357.1 GCA_016789925.1 Bryobacterales bacterium
CTACCTGGTCCTGATTGCCGGCGCAGCAGTAGCCACATTCCTGGTGGCCGCGCTGCTGATGAACATCACCGAGCGCAAGCAGGAGGCCACGCAGACTTACTTGCCGCTGGCAAACATCACTGAGGAGACCGTCGACCCGGAAGAATGGGGAAAGAATTTCCCGCGGCAGTTAGATGGGTATAAACGCACGGTGGATATCGAGCGGACCAAGTATGGTGGGAGCGAGGCGTTCCAGCGGCTGGACAAGGACCCGCTGTTGCGGCGGATTTTCGCGGGATACGCGTTTGCCCTGGACTACCGGGAGGAGCGAGGCCACGCCTACTCCTTGAAGGATCAGGATGAGACCGAGCGGACGAAGAGGCGGGAACAGCCGGGCGCCTGCCTTCATTGTCATGCGTCCGTGATTCCCACCTACCGCAAGGCGGGTGGCGGTGACGTGATGAAGGGCTTCGAACTTGTGTGCGCGATGCCATTCAAGGAGGCGCGGAAGTTGGTGACGCATGCGGTGGCATGCCTGGATTGCCACGACCCGAAGACGATGGCGCTGCGGGTGACACGGCCGGGCTTTCTGAACGGGATCAAGGCCTTCAAGAAGTCGCAGGGAATTGAGAACTACAATCCCAACGTCACGGCCACGCGGCAGGAAATGCGCAGCTACGTGTGCGGGCAATGCCATGTGGAGTACTACTTTGCGGGGCAGGGGAAACTGGTGACCTACCCATGGCACAAGGGCTTGAAGGTAGAGCAGATCGAGGCGTACTACGATGAAGTCAAATTCAGCGACTGGAAGCACGCCGAGACGGGAGCGGGCGTTTTGAAGGCACAGCATCCGGAGTTCGAGATGTGGAACCAGGGAATCCACTCGCGGGCGGGGGTGGCCTGCGCGGACTGCCATATGCCTTACAAGCGAGAGGGGGCGCTGAAGGTGAGCGACCATCACGTGCGATCGCCCATGTTGAACGTCGAGCGGGCGTGCCTGGTGTGCCACCCCTATTCAGCCGAGGAAATGAAGACGCGCGTGGAGACCATTCAAGACCGGAATGCGCGCCTGCTGGCCGCGGCGGAACAGGCGGTGGTGGATCTGCTGGACGAAGTGAAAGCGGCGCGGGCGGCAGGGGCCACCGACGCGCAACTGGCGCCCGTCATGGCTTTGCAGCGCAAGGCGCAATTCCGGTCGGACTTTGTGAATGCGGAGAATTCGATGGGGTTCCATGCTCCGCAGGAAGCGGCCCGCATTTTGGGAGAAGCCATCGACTACGCGAGGCAAGGGCAGTTGGGGGCGGCTCGATTGAGCGGAGGGAAGGCGGCGCCGACCGTGAAGACGAGCGCCGCTCGATAGGAATGGTCAGGCAGCCGCGGACAACTCTTCGTCGTAGGCAAACGCCGGACCGTGCCCTCTGACCTGCTGCTGATCCCTGCGCTGCTGGCAGGCGATGCAAAAGGCTGCCCAGGGAAGCGCCTTCAACCTCTTAACGCCGATATCTTCTTCGCAATGGAGGCAGCAGCCGTAGCTGTGGTCGTCAATACGGCGCAAGGCGGCGTTGATCTCCCGAAGCCGGCGTGAATCCCGATCGAGGTTGCTGACCGCCATGTCGATCGCCGCGGCAGTCTGCCATTGATCCAGCGAGTCGGAAACCTGCTGGACGTGGATTTCTTCACGCGGCGTCAGCATCGCCAGCAGTTCAGCACGGTGCGCTTCGAGCACCCGGCGGTATTCATTGAGCTCTCGGTGGGTCATGACTTGCTTCCTTCTGGTTGGGATAGTTTCCGGACACAGTAGAGGGAGCAATCCGATTGCCAAACGTAAATCATTGATTCTCAGTCATCACAGAGGGCGCGGTGCCTCTTTTCAGGCACTCCGTGCCGTGCCCATTCCCGAAAACAGGCATTCACTCCCTGGACAAGCCGTGTTTCTCCATGCGATAGATGAGGGTCTTGCGGCTGATGTCGAGAAAGCGGGCAGCTTGCGACTGGTTCCAGTCGAATTTCCGGAGGGCCTTGAGAATCAACTCCCGTTCGACACCTTCGAGGCTGATGCCTGATTCCGGGATCTCCAATTCCAGGGCGTCGGGCTGCGGCGCTCGCTCTTTGCGCAGTTGGGGCGGCAGATCGTTGAGCGTCAGCTCCGTGGCGCGGGCGAGCACAATCATGCGCTCAATCACGTTTTCGAGTTCGCGCACGTTGCCCGGCCAACGGTAGGCGGAAAACCAGGGGAGAAGTCCCTGCGGCAGCACCATTTCAGGGCGGCCCAAATCGTTCTTGGCGCGCACAAAAAAGTGCTGCACGAGTTCAGGAATGTCGTCGGGGCGTTCACGGAGGGGAGGCAGTTCCAGTTCGATCACGGCGAGGCGGTAGAAGAGGTCTTCGCGGAAGGTCCCGTCCTCCACCATGGCGCGGAGGTTCCGGTGGGTGGCGGTGATGATCCTGACGTCTATCTTCTGAGTCTCCGTACTGCCGACTTTTTCGATTTCGCGCTCCTGGACCATCCGGAGCAGCTTCACCTGGAGTTCAAGGGGCATCTCGCCGATTTCGTCAAGGAAAATCGAACCACCGTCGGCGATCTCGACTTTCCCTTTCTTGTGCGCCACGGCTCCAGTGAACGAGCCCTTGACATGCCCGAACAGCTCGCTTTCGAGCAACTCGCGGGGAATCGCCCCGCAATTGATGGCGACAAAAGGGCGCTCGCGGCGGCGGCTCGCAAAGTGGACGGCCTTGGCGAGCAATTCCTTGCCGGTTCCCGTTTCACCACGAACGAGCACTGTGCTGTCGCTCTGCGCCGCGCGGGCGGCCACGTCGAGCACATAGAGGAGGGAAGGAGACTTGCCGATGATCTGCTCGAAGCCGTACTTCTTGTCGAGGCTCGATCGGAGCGTCTGGATCTCCTCGCGCATGCGGACATGCTCGAGCGCGCGTCCGACCACGAGGAGCAGGGCTCCGCCGTCGATAGGCTTCGTCAGGTAATCATAGGCCCCTGACTTCATCGCCTCGACCGCGGTTTCGACCGTGCCGAAGGCGGTCACGACAATGACGACCGTCTCTGGGTAGTCTTCTCTGACGCGCTTCAGAAGGTCGATACCCGACATGCCCGGCATGCGAAGATCGGTCAGCACCAATTCGAAGTGACGGCGGGCCAACTGATCGAGGGCGCGCTCGCCGCTGGGCGCCGTCTCCACGGCATAGCCGGCTTGTTGCAGTCTCACCTGCGTTACGCGGCGCAGGCTGTCTTCGTCGTCAACCACCAGGATATTGGCATTCATGTTTTTCGTTCCACGGGCAGCAGGATGCTGAAGACAGTGCCGCGCGGGCTGTTCGGGTCCACCATGATCACGCCACCGTGCCGCGTGACGATTTGCTGGGCGACGGTCAGGCCGAGTCCCGTGCCGCTCTTCTTGGTTGTGAAAAACGGACTGAAGATCTGCTCCAGATTTTCCCGCGTGATTCCTGGGCCCTGATCCTTCACTTCAATGACAATATTCCCATTACGCCGGGAAGCGCCAATGGTGATCTCGCCGCCGTCTTCCATGGCCTGCACCGCGTTCATCGTCAGATTGAGCAGCACCTGCTTGATCTGTTCGGGGTCGCACTGAACCGGAGGAAGGGGCTCGGCAATCTCGCAGCGAAACTCGATCTGTTTGTGGGCGGAAGCACGCACCAATGTAACGACACTGTCGATCATCGCGGGGACGGCCGCGGGCTCGAATTGGGGCGGGCGAGGACGGGCAAAGCTGAGCATCTCGGTCAGCAAACGGCTCAGACGCCGGCATTCTTTCTTGATGATTTCGACAAACTCCGCCCGCGTTTCGTCATCGACTGCGCCGGGCGTCAGCAGATCGGCCGCGCCTTCGATGCTCGCCAGGGGGTTCCGGATTTCGTGGGCCAGGCCCGCGGCCATTTGGCCGACGGCGGAAAGACGCTCGGCTCGCTTGAGGTGTTCAAGATTGTCCTGAAGTTCCCGATAGGTCTGGCTGAGTTGGCGTGTAGTAGCTTCCAGTTCCTGGCGCTGCCGGCGTTCACGATCGGCAAGAACGCCGAGAATCGCGCCAATCAGGAACAGGTCGAGGGCTTCGCCATACTGGTCGGGCTGATAGCCGGGCCATTCCTTCCAGAAGAGCAGCAACCGGGGGAGATAGCAGATCACGGTGAAGAGAGCGGAGAGAATTGCGCCGCGCCAGCCAAACCAGAGCGCCGCGATCACCGGCGGGAGAAAGAACAGATATTGGACCAATTTGTTCCACAGCCGGTAGTGACTGGGAATGCTGGTGTAGATGACGATGAGGATGACGGTGGAGGCGATTACTACCGCGATCCGAGCGCGGCGGCTGCGTTCATCGAAACTGTCGTGCCCGATTTGAGCCAATCCAGGTGCCTTAGTGTCCGATTGCGGCCAGCGGGACGTCAGGCGGCGGAGACCGGCGCCAGGTGGCGAGCGCCACAAAGTTGTAGGGCGTTCTCGACCTGGTCAAGAAGCCTGGACCGGCTACCCCGGACGAAAATCCGTGCGTGACCGCCGCCTTCGCAGACAGCTACCGATACCTGCCCGGTGAGCGCCGCCGATGCGTCCATGACCATATTTTGCAACAGCTTGATGGGGTCGTAGACGGTGAGTATCCGGCAGGGGGCAAGACTGACGCCGTAATCCGCACGGAGGTCGTAGGTGACGTCCCACTCCCCGGCAATCTCCAACCCCGCATTCGCCAGGGCCGCGCGGACGCGCGGGAGCGTCTTCGTGTAGCTATCGACCACCGCGAAACTGATCGTTTCCATTTGCTTGGGAAGGAGCAATTACGGGTCCACTGCCGGAGCGGTGGGGTCAGCCTTTGATTTCGAAGACGGCTTCCACTTCGACGGCCACGCCCGTGGGCAGCGACGCAAAGCCGAGCGCACTGCGCGCGTGAAAGCCGTCGCCTTCTTTGCCGAAGACCTGATGAAACAGGTCGGACGCGCCGTGGATGACCAGATGCTGCTCGATGAAATCCGGCGCCGAGTTCACGCAACCGAGCACCTTCAGCACCCGCAAGCCGTCGAGGGTGCCGTGAGCGTTCCAGACGGAGTTCAGGATCTTGGCGGCACAATCGCGCGCTGCCTCGTAGCCCTGCTCGACCGTAAGGCCAGCACCTAGTTTACCCTTCAGCGTGCTGACGTGCCCGGACGACATCAGTTGATTTCCGCTGCGGACGCAGAGGTTCAGGTAACCAGGGGTCTGCTTCTCGAAAACGATGCCCAGTTGTTCGGCGTTCTTTTGTGCGCTCATTCGACCCACAATTATAGCTGTCAGGCGGGGCTAGGCACGAATTCCCTTCGCTTCGAGGATCGGCAGCAACATGTTCCGAAGGTTGCCCATGAAGATCTTCTGCTTCACCTCGTCGGTGAGCCTTGCACCATGCACCTTGGCCAGTTGCGAGGCGAGGCTGCGGCCGCCGGCGTCGCTGCCCCAGATGATGCGGTCGGGTCCAAGTTCGCGCACGGCCATCTCAGTGAATCCGGCGGTCGGGTCGGAGCCGGCCAAATCGACGGAGATCGTCTTTACCGCGCGTACGGCGCGCACACCCAACTCCCACTGGCCGCCGGTGTGCCCGCAAATCAGCGGGACGCCGCGGTGGCGGTTAGCTAAAACGGCGATGTCGGTGGGCGTTGGCTCACCAGGCTGATTGCCATTGACCTTGAACCACGTGTGCTGAAAGATGGCGGCTTTCAATTCTCCGGCGCGACGGATGATGGGGTCGATGACGGCGTCGGAACAGCGCCGTGCAATCCAGAGTTTGATGCCGACCATGGGTCCATCCGCGATGCACCGTTCGATTTCCGCAAGGCTTTCGCGAACATAGTTGGGGTTCACATAGGCGAAGCCAAACACGCGGTCGGAGGCGAAGCGCATGCATCGCAGCACGTAATCGTTGGCGGCCCGCAATTCATGCGGGGGAGGGTTTTCCGAGCGCTCGACACCGAGGTAGATGCACATGCGCTCGACACCCATGCGGTCGTTGAAGCGCAGTGTCGCCTGCATGGCGGCCTCGGGCGTGGCGCCCTGGGCAAAGGCAGACGGATGGCAGTGGAGGTCCCAGATTCTCACGCATTGATTCCTTTGGCCTGGAGGATGGGCAACATGAGCCGGCGCAGGTTGTCGCAAAGGATCATCTTTTTCTGATCTTCCGTGATACGCGCGCCCATGACCTTCGCCAGTTGGGATGCCAGGCTGCGGCCGCCGGAATCGCTCCCCCAAATCACGCGTTCGGCCCCGAGTTCGCGGACGGCCATTTCGGTCATTCCGGCGGTGGGATCGGATCCTGCCAGGTCGACAGAAATCAACTTATTGGGCCGGATGGCGCGGGTTCCCAACTCCCATTGCGCGCCCGTGTGTCCAAGAATCAGGGGAACACCAGGGTGCCGCGCCGACATCACCAGGACATCGGTGGGCGTGGATTCCCCCGGGAGTTGCCCGTTGGTTTTCAGCCAGGTGTGCTGGAAGATTACTGCCTTCAACTGCCCTGCCCTACGGATGATGGGATCGATCACAGCATCGGAACAGCGGCGGGCCACCCACAGTTTGATGCCCACCATGGGGCCGGAGGCGATGCAGCGTTCAATCTCCTGGAGGCTTTCCTTAACCCAGTTCGGGCTCACATACGCAAAGCCGAAGACGCGGTCGGGAGCTACCTTCATGCACCGCAGAATATAGTCGTTGGCTTCGCGAAGCTCGGCCGGCGAGGGATCGTACTGCCACGTCTTGCCCAAATAGATACAAAGCCGCTCGACCCCCATCAAGTCGGACATCCGCAGCAGTTCGCGCATGTCGTCTTCCGGAGTACGGCCGCCGAAGCCGGTGGGGTGACAGTGGAGGTCCCAGACTCTCATCGCAAATCTCCCAGCAGCCGGCGCGCATTGGCTTGCAGAACCGTGGCGGGATCGAGTTCGGCTTCCTTCACTTTGAGGAGCGCGGACTCGAAATAGTAGAAGGGGAAGTAGCTGCCGAAGGTCACGCGGTCAGTTCCTACCATCTCGGCCAGGCGCTTGACGCCGTGGACGCCTTCGACCATGGCGAAATCGATGTAGACCGAGCCGGCTTTGACGAGTTCCTTCAGCAGCGGTTGCAGAGGCGTCCGGACGTTCAGCAACTGCACACGCAGATCGGAGATGGAGCGCAGCAGCGCGGGGAGTTTGGCGATGGAAGCGTTGGGCACCTGCACCAGAGGATGCTGGGTCCGTTCATCCTCGGTTTGGACGACAATCTGGATGAGCATCCGCCGCTGCGTGGCCAGAGCAATCAACTCGGCGGCTTCGCTATCGTCGAGCTTGTAACCGTGCCAGCCGGGAAACAGCCGCAAGCCCTGCATGCGATGATCCTCGTGGCAGCGCCGCAATTCCTCTTTCCAGTCGGGCAGGCGCGGGTTCACGGTGCCGAAGGGGAGCAGCAGGCCCGCGCCAAACTGGCGGCAATCCTCAACCAGACGCGCATTCACCGAGGCGATGTCGCGGTGGAGGAGGGCGTCGAAACTGCCCACCCATCCCTGGACGACACCCATCAGGCGGAGCTTGGCCATCAACTCCTGAGGCTGATCTCCGTAGAGCCGCCGGAACGGCCAGCGGGAGAGGTAGAGGTTGGTATCGATGATCGCCTGTCCGCTTTGCATATCTGATCCCATAGAATAAGCGATATAGGTTCGCTCGCGCATGCAATCTGTCCCCGTAATTTTCGTCGCACTGGCTTTGCCTCTGGCGGCCGTGGACCGTGCGGAGTTTTTTGAGCTGCGCGTGCGGCCTGTTCTGGCCAAGCAGTGCATGGCCTGTCATGCCCAAGCCAAGATGGGCGGGCTGGAACTCACGAACGCAGACAGCCGGGCCAAGGTGATCGTCGCGGGCAAACCGGAGAGTTCGCGGCTGATCGCGGCCGTCAGGCATGCGGACGCGAAGCTGAAGATGCCGCCGACGGGCAAGTTGGAGGACCGCGAGATCGCCGACCTGACGCTCTGGGTGAAAGATGGCGCATTCTGGCCCGAACCGGCGGTGGCCAAGGGCAAGTCGGACTGGTGGTCTCTGCAGCCCATCCGCAAACCTGAGCCCCCCGCGGTGAAAGACACGGCGTGGCCGCGCACCACGATTGACCGCTTTGTATTGGCGAAACTCGAAGCCAGAAATCTGAAGCCCGCGGGATTCGCCGACGACCGGACGTGGCTGCGCCGCGCTTCGTTTGACCTGCAAGGGCTGCCGCCTACGCCCGAGGAGATGCGCAGCGGCTCGCGCGAAGCCATCGTCGACCGGCTGCTCGCTTCGCAGCGTTATGGCGAGCGCTGGGCGCGGTACTGGCTCGATATCGCCCGCCATGCCGACGACAACATTGTCGGCGCCACACCCTGGTCGTATCCTTATCGCGACTGGGTGATCCGGGCCTTGAACGAGGACATGCCTTACGACAGGTTCCTCAAAGCACACCTGGCCGGGGATCAACTTGGCGATGACAAACTGCTGCCCGCGCTTACGCCATTTCTGGATCCGTCGGGCGAATTCACCGATGACGACCGCGTGGATGTTGTGGGCCGCGGCTTTCTTGGGCTCACGCTTGGGTGCGCCGCCTGTCACGACCACAAGTACGATCCGATTCCCACGCGCGACTATTACTCGCTTCTCGGCGTTTTCAAGAACACGCGGAACCGCGAAGTGCCGCTGGCTTCCGACGCGACGGTCGCCGAGTACAAGCGGAAGAAGGAACACCTCACCGACATCGAGGGGTCGCTCAAGGAGTTTCAGACGGCTGCGTCGCAGCAAGTGGGTGAGATGCTGGCGGCGCGCACGACGGAGTATCTGCTGGCGGCGGCCGGCTATTCGCAGCCGGATCTTGACGAACAGACGCTCGAGCGCTGGCGCAAGTTGCTGGCCAGGCCCACGCGGCAGCACCGGTTTCTCGACACGTGGTTGGAACTGGTGGGACGGAAAGCTCCGGAAGCCGAACTCCGCCGCGAAGCCGCCAGACTGGAGGACATCGCGCTCGACTTGATTCGCCGCAAGAAGGCGGCGGATGACTACAACAAGGCGATCGCGCTGGGATCGGTGAACTCGCGGGACCTCGGCATGCGGGTGGGCCGAACCATGGACCGGAACGAGTTCATGTTCTGGCAGGATCTGATGGCTGTAGGCAACCCGCGGGCAGGCCTGGTGCAACCCGATGCGGAGGCCGACGGCATCTACCGCTATGTGGGCGCCGGCGTGGAACGGTTCCTGACGCAACCGATGCGTGCGTACCTCGTCGAACTGCGCGACCGTGCCCAGGCTGCGAAAGCGCAGCTACCGCCACTGTATCCGCACTTGAAGGTAATCGAAGATGTGGAAGAGCCCAAGAATCTTCAGGTGTTCATTCGCGGGAACCCGCAGAACCTCGGGCCGGAAGCGCCGCGCCAATTTCTGAGCGCGCTGTGCGAGGCGGAGCCCAAGCCATTCGCCAAGGGCAGCGGGCGGCTGGAACTGGCTGAGGCGATTGCCAGTGCGAAGAATCCGCTTACCGCGCGCGTGATCGTCAACCGTGTGTGGGCCTATCATTTCGGACGCGGTATCGTAGCGACTCCGTCGAACTTCGGCCAGAACGGCGCACGTCCCACTCATCCTGAATTGTTGGACTGGCTGGCGGCGAGCTTCATCGAGCATGGGTGGTCACTCAAGTGGCTGCATCGCGAGATCATGCTTTCGGCAGTGTACGCGCTGGCCTCGGACTATGCCGGGGAGAACCAGAAGGCTGACCCGGACAACCGGTTGCTGTGGCGGTATCCGCGGCGAAGGCTCGACGTGGAGTCGTTGCGCGACTCGGTGCTGTTCGTGTCCGGCGCGTTGGAGGAGAGAGTGGGCGGCGAGCCGCTGCCTTTTGACGCCAAGAACCACCGGCGTTCCATCTACGGCCATATTTCGCGGCAACGGCCCGATGCGATGCTCGGCCTGTTTGATTTCCCGAACGCAAACGTCACCAGCGAGGAGCGCATGACGACCAACGTTCCGCTGCAACGGCTGTTTCTGTTGAATAGCGACTTCATCCTGCGATACGCGCAGCGCCTGGCGGCCCGTATCTCCGATGCCGCGCCGAACGACGAGACGGGCCGCGTCCGCCTGGCCTACCAGCTCCTCTTCCAGCGGCCGCCGACTGAAACGGAACTGCACACCGGGATACACTACCTCCAAGGGGGCCAACGCTGGCCGTTGTACGCGCAGGCACTACTCGGC